>CAYOXR010000329.1:0-3461 GCA_964407955.1 uncultured bacterium
TCACCAACGCCTCGACCGCCTGGGTGGCTGCGGCATCGAGCGATGCCGTCGGCTCGTCGAGCAGCAGCACCTGCGGTTCCAGCAGCAGCGCCCGCAGGAGCGCGGCGAGCTGTGCTTCGCCGCCGGACAGCGTCTCGGTGGGACGCTCGAGGTAGCTCCGTCCGCGGCCTACACCTTCGAGGAAACTCAGTGCGTGCTCCCGGCGATACCGCCGCCCGCGGTGCACGTGAAATGCGAAGGGCGCGCGGAGCGCCTGCTCGACGCTCCCCTCCGGAAGGCTGGGGCGCTGTGGTAGGAGCATCACGCGACTGCGATACTCGGGCATGCGCCAGCTGAGCAGCGGACGGCCCAGGAAGCGCACGGCCCCCGCCTCCAACGGCTCGAGGCCCGCGAGGGTGCGCATCAACAGCGTCTTGCCGCTCCCGGACGGTCCTGTCACCGCCACGCGCTCGCCGGCGTCGAGCGTGAACGCAAGCGAGTCGAAGAGCACGCGCTGCTCGACCGTGCGGCGGAGGTCCGCTGCGGCGAGCAGGGGTCGGGTGTCAGAGTCCGCCATGGTTTCTCGTGGCCAGCGTCGACAACAGCGAGGCTAGCCTCCTCGCGGCTCGGAGGAAGCGGGCACCAGCGTGCGCACGATCACCAACACGCTACGCCACGGCAGGGTCCGGTCCACAAGCTGGCGCCGGTAGCGTGCCTCGACGGCGTCGACCTCCTCATCGGACAGGAGCTTGCGAAGATGGTCCGCGTAGCTCGGTGAGCCCTCCGCACCGCGCCGGAACCAGCCTTCCACGGTGGCGGCGGCCAGCCGCTGCTCGGAGTCGAGCTCGTGTGACACGGCGCTCGCTTCCTCCAGGCCCGCCGCACGTGCGGCTTCGATAGCGTGGTCGGGCTCCCAGCGCAACCGGGATGCCGAGCCTGCCTCGTAGATGCGCTCCTCGGCCGCGGCCACCTTCTTGCCCAGGCGAACGGCGCCCCGCCAGTCCACCAGGCTGTGAAGGCGCTGCGCACGTCGAGGGTGAGGCTCGGCCAGCGCCACGGTGGCGCCGGGCGCGCTCCAGCGGGCGAGCGCCTCGAAGAACGATTGCGGGTCGAGCAGGCCCGCGAGCACGCCGCGGCCCAGCACCACGTCGAACCGTAGGCCCTGAGCGTCGTGCTCGGCGACCGCCGCCTGCAGGATTCCGTCGATGCCTGCCGGCACCCCGACCATGACGACCGGCCGTTGCAGCTCGGGCAGCCGCGCCGCCAGCTGCTCCATCGCCTCGCGCTGCACACGTGTCTCGACGAGCGCCCACACCTGCCCCTCAGGCGCGCGCCGCAACGCCTCCCACGTGAGCAGGCCGCTTCCGGCCGCCAGGTCGAGCACGACGTGATGCCGTTGCGGCCGTGCCACCTCGAACAGCAGGTCCCGCACGGCGCCCAGCCGCTCGCCTGCCTGCGACACGGTGCGCTGCAGCCAGCGGTCCTGCGTGCGATCCGGCGGCGCCAGTCGCCCGGCGCCGGATCCCCACGCATCGGGCTCCAGCATGGCCTCCAACTGCGCTTCACGACGCCTTGCCACCTGATCGCGGATGCGCACCTCGTAGCCGATCTGGCTCGGTTGGTAGAAGATCTTGCCCTGGAGCGCCTCGGGCAGGTACTGCTGAGCGACCCAGTGGTCGCGGTAGGCGTGCGGGTACAGGTAGCCCTCACCGTGGCCGAAGCCCTCACGATCGCGGCTGGCGTCCTTGAGGTGATCGGGTACCTCCGCCTCGCGCTCCCGCTCGACGCTGCTCAAAGCATCGAAGAAGCC
This sequence comes from uncultured bacterium, assembly GCA_964407955.1. GTDB lineage: Bacteria > Deinococcota > Deinococci > Deinococcales > Trueperaceae > JASBRS01. The sequence continues at coordinate 1,790 of CAYOXR010000329.1, forward strand.
CATGGCGCTGTTCGATTTCGGCGCGGTCGCCAGATACAGCGTGGCCTGAGCGAGGTGGTAACGGCCCTCCGGGAGCCCCACGTAGTCGTAGGCCTGGGCGGCCGCCGCCACCACGCCGAGGGCATGGGGGTCGGCGAGGCCGATGTCCTCGCTGGCGAGGATCAGCAAGCGCCTGAGGATGAAGCGCGGGTCCTCCCCGGCGTACACCATCTTGGCGAGCCAGTACAGGGCAGCATCCGGGTCCGACCCGCGCACGCTCTTGATGAAGGCGCTGATGGTGTCGAAGTGGGCGTCGCCCTCCTTGTCGTACAGGACCGCGCGCCGCTGGATCGACTCCTCGGCCACCGCCCGGTCGATGTGAACGCTCCCCTCGCCATCCGACTCGGTGGTCTCGACCGCCAGCTCCAGGGCGTTCAGGACCGCCCGGGCGTCGCCGTTGGCGACGTTCACCAGGTGATCCAGGGCGTCCTCGTCCAGGCGCACGTGCCGGCGACCGTAGCCGCGTTCGGCGTCACGCAGAGCGGCGCGCGCCACCTCCTCGAGTTCCGCCTCGGTGAGCGGGACGAGCTGAAAGATGCGGCTCCGGCTCACCAGCGCCTTGTTCACCTCGAAGTAGGGATTCTCGGTGGTGGCCCCGATGAGGACCACGGTGCCGTTCTCCACCCACGGCAAGAGTGCGTCCTGTTGGGCCTTGTTGAAGCGGTGGACCTCGTCGACGAAGAGGATGGTGCGCTGACCCGCGCGCCGGCGTTCCTGTGCTTCCGCAACCGCCTCTCGGATGTCTTTGACGCCGGCGAGCACGGCGTTGATGGCCGTGAAGTGCGCCTTGGTGGAGTTGGCGATGACGCGCGCGAGCGTGGTCTTGCCGGTGCCGGGCGGACCGTAGAAGATGAGCGAGCTGAGCTGGTCGGCCTGGATGGCGCGCCGCAGCAGCCGACCCGGCCCGACGATGTTGCCCTGGCCGATGAACTCGTCCAGCGTTCTCGGGCGCATGCGCGCAGCCAACGGCTCCTGGTCGGCCGTCTCGTAGAGCGTGGGTTGAGGCTGGGACGGTTGTCGCGCCATGGCGTCCCCACAGGCTACCGCGGTGGCGCCCGGGCCGGTCGCGGCTTCGGCATCGGCTGCGTCACTCGCGAGGCGCCCCGAACAACGCGGGCTGCCGCGACTCGCTCGGGCGCGTGAAGCGGTTGGTGGCGAGCGCTGGGATGTCGGCGGGGATGCCGGCGCGTTGCCGCGCCAGGTGGAAGAGCGAGCGCACCTGCTCGGCGTAGGTGCCACTGCCACGCATGCGGCGTCCGTAGCGCGTGTCGTCGGCATCGCCGCCGTGCGCCTCGCGCACGTGGCGGAGGATCTTGTCCTTGCGCAGGGGCGCATTGGCCTCCAGCCACGCTTCGAACAGCGGTCCGACGGCGCCCGGCAGGCGCAGCATGGTGTAGCCGGCGTGGCTGGCGCCGGCCTCGGCCGCTCGCTTGAGGAGCGCCGGCACGTCCTGATCGGTGAGGCCGGGGATGATGGGGGCGATGTTGACACCCACCGGCACGCCGGCCTCGGCCAGCCGGGCGACGGCGTCCAGTCGCGTCTCGATGGTGCTGGTGCGCGGCTCGAGTCGTTGCCGCAGCGACGGGTCGAGGGTGGTGATCGACAGCGTCACGCGCGCGCCATTCCAGGTCGC
>CAYOXR010000330.1:0-7254 GCA_964407955.1 uncultured bacterium
ATCGGCGAGGAGGCCGTCGTTTCCAGGGAGGCGCAGCTCGGCGGCGGCGACGGGCACGACTGACGGATCGGGGAGCTCGGTGGCGCTCGAGGGCGGCGAAGCAAGGCTCGACCCGCTCGCCGCGGGCATCCGCCCCACCACGAACTAGCCCGCTCCGACCCGCGCCTGGCTACACCTCGGTGGCGGCGAAGCGCAGCATGTCATCGACGGCGGTGACCTTGACGCGCGGCCGGCCAGACGCTTTGCCGGCCTCCTGTTCGTGCTTGTCGAGCGCCATCCAGTGCTCGAAGTCGAACGCGCGCACCCCGCGCGTGCGCAGCAGCTGGTCGACGGCGGCCGCCGAGGCATCCTCCGCGCTCACCGCGGGAAGCTCGTCCGCCAGGAGCTGCTCGACCGTCTCGATGGCATCGGCCTTGTTGGTGCCGATGACGCCGGTGGGGCCGCGCTTGATCCAGCCCGCGACGTACTCGCCTGGCACCGGTGCGCCGCCGGCGGCTGCCAATACCCGGCCGCGGTCGTTGGGGATGACGTTCTTGCGCGTGTCGAAGGGCACGCCGGGCAGCGCCGTGCCGCGGTAGCCCACGGACCTGAGTAGCAGTTGCGCCGGCAGCGTCTCGAAATCGCCGGTTCCCACCGACTGCATGTAGCCGCTCTCCGTCGCCTCCAGGCGGTTGCGTTCCAGCTTGACGGCAGCGATGCGCTCACCGCCCTCGATCTCTCTGGGCGACACGCAGAAGCGAATGTGGAGGCGCCGGGGCTTGCCCTCCAGGGGCTTGGCGGCCATCTCTCGCAGCACCTCGAGGTTCTTCAGCCTGGTGGTGTCGCCCTCGATCGCCTTCATGCTGTCATCGCTGACCTCGAGCTCCTCGGGCAGCACGACGATGTCGGCGTTGCCGAGCTCGCCGAGCTCGCGCAGCTCCTTGGTGGTGAACTTCGCCTCGGCCGGCCCGCGGCGTCCCAGCATGTAGACGTCGGTCACGCGGCTGGTCCGCAGGTGTTCGATGGCGTAGTCGGCCATGTCGGTTTCGGCCAGCTCGTCGACGGACTTCGCCAACACGCGCGCCACATCGACGGCGACATTGCCCACCCCCACCACGGCCACGCTCTCGGCGTCGAGGGGCACCTCGAGATCCACGTAGTCGGGGTGGCCGTTGTACCACGCCACGAACTCCGTGGCGGACAGGCAGGCTGCCTTGTCCTCGCCGGGGATCCCCAGGTGCCGGTCCGACGGCGCTCCAACGGCGTAGACCACGGCATGGTAGTGCTTGCGCACGTCCTCGTGGGTGAGGTCGGTGCCGAACTCGACGTTGCCCAGGAAGCGCACGCGCGGATCCGAGCAGGTGCGCTCGTACAGCTTCGTCACCGACTTGAGCTTCTGGTGGTCGGGGGCGACGCCGTAGCGAACCAGGCCATAGGGCGTGGGGAGACGGTCGAAGAGGTCGATCGACACATCCTCGCGTTGCTTGAGCAGGGCGTCCGCGGCGTAGAAGCCGGACGGCCCGGCTCCGATCACCGCGACGCGCAGAGGGGAAGGCTTCGGAACGCTCATGCGTTCCTTGTACCACGCACTCTGACGCCTGCGAAGTGGCGAAATGTCCCGCCTGAGGCCGAACGTCCCCGGGCTCGGCGGCGCTCGGGAGACCGCGTCTCGTTGCGGCCGCAGGGGGGGCCGGGTATCCTTGTTGGCCATGGGTTCTCGCGGCGCGGCGCGGCCACTCCTGGTTCAGAAGTTCGGCGGCACCAGCGTCGGTGACGTCGAGCGCATGCGCAACGTGGCCGCGCGGATCGCCTCGGCGGTGGCGGAGGGCCGCCAGGTGGCGGTGACGGTGTCGGCCATGGGCCACACCACCGACCGCCTCATCGCCTTGGCCGGTGAGCTCTCGGACCGCCCGCTCCGACGCGAGCTCGACGTGCTGCTGACCACGGGCGAACAGCAGTCGATCGCGCTGCTGACGATCGCCTTGGATGCCCTCGGTGTGCGCGCACGCTCGTTCACCGGCGCTCAAGCCGGCTTCCTGACCGACTCCCGACACGGCTCGGCCCGCATCCTGCAGGTCAATGCCGAGGCCGTGCTCAGGGCCTTCGAGGATGCCGATGTGGCCGTTGTGGCGGGCTTCCAGGGGGAGGATCGCGACGGCAACCTCACCACGCTGGGGCGCGGCGGCTCCGACACCACCGCCGTGGCGCTGGCGGCCGCCGTGGGCGCCGACGAGTGCGAGATCTACACCGATACCGATGGCATCTACACCACCGACCCGCACCTGATCGCGCAGGCCTGCAAGCTGGAGCGCATCGACTACGACGAGATGCTCGAGCTGGCCGCGCTCGGCGCCCAGGTGCTGCATCCGCGCAGCGTGTGGTACGCACGTCGTTACGGGGTGCGCATCCACGTGCGCAGCGCGTTCGTCCCCCGCCCCGGCACGCTCGTCACCTCGCTGAAGGGCAGGCAGGAGGCCCGCATGATCACGGAGAAGCCGGTCACCGGCGTGGCCATCGACCTCAACCACGCACGCATCGACGTGCATGGCGTCCCCGACGAGCCCGGGATCGCCGCCCGGCTGTTCGCCGAGCTGGGCAAGGCCGGCATCAGCCCCGACATGATCGTGCAGGGCGTGCGCGGCGCCTCCGACAGCCGCCAGCAGATGGCCTTCACCGTGCCGCAGGACGTGGTTCAGGATGCGCTCGACGCCATCCGTCCGACGCTCGACGCACTCCATGCCAGCGCCAGTGCCGACGTCGACATCGCCAAGCTGTCGATCGTGGGCATCGCGGTCGGCTCGACCCCGGGCGTCGCCGGCCGCATGTTCGAAGCGGTGGCCTCCGTCGGCGCCAACATCGGCATGATCACCACCAGCGAGGTCCGCATCAGCGTGGTGATCCCTTCTGGCGCCGCACACGAGGCGCTGCGCGCCGTTCACGCCGCCTTCGGGCTCGACCGCCCGGAGGCCGCCGCCTAGCCGGGCGCGCGCGGTGCGGCCCGAGGCCGTAGAGCAGCTGTTCGTGCGCCGCCGTGGCGGCCGCGTCGAGCTGTTGGTGGTGCTGGAGACGCCGGCCGGCGAGCGCCTGCGCGAGACGTTGCTGGCACCGACGGCATCAGCGGAGGAAGCCGTGCGCTATGCGGCCGTGCAGCTCGCGCGTCGTGGCCTGCGCGCCGCGCGCCGCGTCCGCGTGCGGCGCGAAGCCGGAGGCGCGCTAATCGACGACGAGGCGCTGAAGCGCGCCTTCCTGGCTGCGCTCGGATCGCAGGAAGGGGAGGGGCGGTGGGGCTGAAGCTGGCCACGCTGGCGTACCTCCGGGACGGCGGCCGCACGCTCATGCTGCGCCGGACCGGTTCAGGCGATTACCACAGGGGGCGCTTCAACGGGCTCGGGGGCAAGTTCGAGCCGGGAGAAACGCCGGAGGCGTGCCTGGCGCGAGAGGTGCGCGAGGAGTCCGGGCTTGTGGTGGAGGAGGCGCACCTGAAGGGGGTGATCACCTTCCCCCTATTCGACGGGCACGACGACTGGTATGCCTTCGTGTTCGTCGTGACGCGCTTCTCCGGGAAGCTCAAGGCGTCGCGGGAAGGCAGCCTCCACTGGGTGCCCGATGCGGAGGTCGCGGACCTGCCGCTGTGGCCCGGAGACCGCGTGTTCCTGCCGTGGTTGGACGGTGAGGCGCTGTTCTCGGCCAGATTCGAGTATCGCGAGGGTGCCTTCCGCGGCTACTCGGCGGTGTTCTACGGCGCCGGGGGCGTCGTGCTGCGCGTCGAGCGTGACGGTCCGGACGACGGCGCGTCCGCGGGCTGACGAGCGGCGCCGTCCGCCGGCTCAGATGAACGTGCCGAGCCGCCGCCGGTCCACGTGCGAGACCAGCTTCTGGGCCAGCATGACGTTGCCCTGCACCTTGAGCTTGCCGGTCATGAACGCCGACATGGGGTTGAGCTCGCCTTTCATGAGGTCGATGAGGTTCTCGTCGCTGATCCGGATGGTGACGTCGGGAGCCTCGGCGTTACCGTCGATGGCCTTCAGCACGCCCCCCTCCAGCACGTGGTAGACCGGCTCGGAGATGTCGTACTGGACCACCAGGTCCTCATCCATGTCGCCGGCGTCGAAGGCTTCGGGGACGCGGTGGAGCAGCTCGTTGGCGGTCATGCCGACAGTCTAGCGGTTGTACGCGCCGGTGAGGCCGCCGAGCCGCTCCTGCCGGGCCGCCGGTATACTTGCGAGGCGCCCAGGCCGGCGCGGTGGACGACTTGGACTTCGCCCTCTCGGAAGAACTCCTCTCGATGCAGGCGCACGTGCGCGAGTTCGCGCGTGCCGAGATCGCGTCGGTGGCGGCCGAGCTCGACCGCGAGGCGCGGTTCCCGTGGGACACGCTCGAGAAGATGGGGCAGCTGGGGCTGCTGGGTGTGATGACGCCGGAACGCTACGGAGGCGCCGGACTCGACACCCTCAGCTACGCCGTGTTGCTCGAAGAGATCGCTGCCGCCGATGCCAGCCACGCCACGATCATGAGCGTCACCAACGGCCTCCCTCAGAGCATGCTGCTGCGTTACGGCAGCGAGGCGCAGAAGGAACGGTACCTGCCTCGCCTGGCGAGCGGCAAGTGGATCGGCTCGTTCTGCCTGTCCGAGCCGCAAGCCGGGTCCGATGCCGTGGCCATGACCACGCGCGCGCAGCCGGTGGACGACGGCTACCGTTTGAACGGAACCAAGGCCTGGATCACCGGCGGTGGGGAGGCTCAACTCTACCTGGTCATGGCCAAGACCGATCCGGGCGCCGGCGCGCGGGGCGTGAGCTGCTTCCTGGTGGAGCGCGGGACGGCCGGCATGAGCTTCGGCAAGCCGGAACGCAAGCTCGGTCAGCACGCCGCGGTGACGACGACGGTCGCGTTCGACGACTGCCTGGTGCCGGCCGACGCGCTGCTGGGCGGCGAGGGTCAGGGGTTCTTGATCGCCATGGCCTCCTTGGACGGGGGTCGCATCGGAATCGCGGCGCTGGCCGTGGGCGTGGCCCGGGCCGCATTCGAGGCCGCCCGGGACTACGCAGCCGAGCGCACGGCGTTCGGCGAGGCCATCCACAACTTCCAGGCGATCGGTTTCTCGCTGGCAGACATGGACACGCGCATCGAGGCGGCGCGCATGCTCACGCTCCGCGCCGCCTGGCTCAAGGACCGGGGCTACCGCGTGACCCGCGAGGCGGCGCAGGCCAAGCTCTTCGCCTCGGAGGCGGCCACGCGCACCACGCACGACGCGATTCAGGTCCTGGGTGGCTACGGCTATACCCAGGACTACCCGGTGGAGCGCTACTTCCGGGACGCGCGCGTGACCGAGATCTACGAGGGGACGAGCGAGATCCAGCGGATGGTGATCCACCGCCAGATCTACCGTGACCTCGAGCGTCGATGACGGCGCTGGGCGCCTGAAAGCAGTGAGGAGGACGGCGTGATCGACTTCGAGCTGACCGAGGAGCAGCGGCAGGTGCAGTCGTTGGCGGCGAAGTTCGCGCGCGACGTCATCATGCCGGTCGCCGCCGAGCACGACCGTGCGGAGTCGTTTCCCGAGGACGTCGTACGGCGCGGCCACGAGCTGGGGCTGCTCAACACCATCATCCCCGAAGCGGTCGGAGGGCTCGGCCTGACGCTGCTCGACGAGGCCATCATCGGCGAGGAGCTGGGGTATGGCTGCATGGGGATCTACACCATCTTCATGGCGTCCGAGCTGGGTATCACGCCGCTGCTCCTGGCTGGCACGCCGGACCAGCACAAGCGCTTCCTCGCGCCGTTGCTCGAGGGACCCAGGCTGGCTGCGTTCGCCCTCTCCGAGCCCGACAACGGCAGCGACGCCGCCGCCATGCGGACGCGCGCCGTGTTCGACGGCGACGACGTGATCCTCAACGGCACCAAGATGTGGATCAGCAACGGCGATCGTGCCGAGTTCACGGTGGTGTTCGCGACCTTCGACCCCGAGCGGAAGCACCACGGCACCGTGGCAGTCGTGGTCGAGGCGGGCCGTGAGGGCTTCAGCGCGCGCAAGCTCCACGGCAAGCTCGGACAGCGCGCCAGCCCCACCGCCGAGCTGGTCTTCCAGGATGTGCGTGTGCCGCGCAGCAACGTGCTCGGCCAGCCGGGAGACGGCTTCACCATCGCCATGCGCACGCTGGACAAGACCCGCGTGCCGGTGGCCGCCGGCTCGGTGGGCGTGGCGCGCCGCGCCCTGGACGAGGCGCTCGGCTACGCCGCCGAGCGGCACGCCTTCGGGCGGCCGATCGCGCAGTTCCAGGCGATCCAGTTCAAGCTCGCGGAGATGAAGATCGGCATTGAGACGGCCCGCTGGCAGACCTACCATGCCGCTTGGCTGGCCGACCGGGGCCGGCCCCACGGCGAGGCGGCGGCCATCGCCAAGGCGTACGCCTCCGACATGGCCTTCCGCGCTGCCGAGGAGGCGCTGAACGTTCACGGCGGCTACGGCTACGTCAACGACTACCCGGTGGAGAAGCTGATGCGCGACGTCAAGCTGAACCAGATCTACGAAGGGACCAACGAGATCCAGCGGGTCGTGATCGCCCGCGGGCTGTTGAGGCGGCTACTAGAATAGGCGGGTGAGGCGCCGGGGCCGGCACTGACGCGTGGCGTTTCCACGCGACCGCCGGTGGCGGGTTCCGGCAGGAGCATGAGCCAGCGGCGCCGCCCGAGAGGGCGGAGTGGCCGGGAGGAAGCCGTGAAGATCGTCACCATCCTGAAGCAGGTGCCCGACGCCGAGGCGCGGGTGCGCACCTCCGAAGGCAGCGTGGATCTCGACGGCATCGCCTTCGTGATCGACGGCATGGACGAGTACGGCGTCGAGGAGGCGCTACGCATACGCGAAGGCGGCACAGACGCCGAGATCGTCGCGGTCGCGCTGGGCCCGCAGCGCTTCGAGGAGGCGCTCCGGACGGCCCTCGCCATGGGGGCGGACCGTGCCGTGCACGTCGAGACCGACGTCGCCCTCGACGCGGTGGCCCAGGCCGGCGTGCTGGCACGGCTGGTCCAGGAGGAGGGAGCCGACCTCATCCTCCTCGGCGGCAAGGAGGCGGACTGGGACAGCGCCGCGCTGGGTGCGGCGGTGGCCGAAGCCCTCGGTTGGCCGCTGAGCGACTGGACGACGGAGCTGACGCTGGAGGACGGCGCTCTGCGCGCACGACACGACACCGACGACGGCAGCGAGCGGCTGGAGATGCCGTTGCCTGCGGTGGTCACCACCCAACAGGGGCTCAACGAGCCGCGCTACCCGACGCT
>CAYOXR010000331.1:0-3544 GCA_964407955.1 uncultured bacterium
GGCGCGCGAGCTGTTCGCCGAGGTGGTGGCCTCGGGCACCGACCCCGAAGCGCTCGTGCGCGAGCGCGGCCTGCAGCGTCTGGACGACGAGGACGCGCTGCGTGAGATCGTCGCCGGCGCGCTGAGCGAGCACCCGGCGGAGGTGGCGGCCTACCGGGGCGGAAAGTCGGGACTGCGCGGCTTCTTCGTGGGCCAGGTGATGCGTGCCACGCAGGGCCGCGCCGACCCGCAGGTCGTGCAGCGTCTGGTGGCTGAGGCGCTGGACGGCGCCTGATCAGCCGCCCGTCCGCCGCCCCGCCACCAGCACCGACCGCACCTGCAGGTCGTCGTCGACGAGCACCAGGTCGGCGCGTTTCCCGACGGCCAGCACGCCGCGGTCGTCGAGGCCCAGATAGCGGGCGGCTGCGCCCGACACCAACGCGCTGGCGCCGGCGAGCGGCACCCCCGCCGCCACGGCGTTGCGCAGGGCCCTGTCGAGCGTGAGCACGCTGCCGGCCAGCGTGCCGCTCGCAAGGCGCGCCGCGCCCCCCTCTACCCGCACGCGCTGGCCGCCCAGCTCCGTCTCGCCCTCGTCCAGGCCGCAGGCGCGGATGGCGTCCGTAACCAGCAGCAGCCGCTCGCGCTTGGCGGCGAGCACGGCGCGGAAGCTCGCCTCGTGCACGTGGTGCAGGTCCAGGATCAGCTCGGCGAAGGCCTCTGGGTCGTCGAGCGCGGCGCCCACGGTGCCCGGCGCGCGACTGCCGAGGCCCGTCATGGCGTTGAACAGGTGGGTGAAGCCCACGCAGCCGCCCTCGGCGCGCACCACCGTCGCCAGGGCGCGCGCCTCGTCGTAGCCGCCGGCGGTGTGGCCGATGCTCACGCGCACGCCGGCTCGCGCGAGGCGCCGGCCGGCCTCCAGCGCACCGTCGATTTCGGGCGCCAGCGTGACCACGCGCAGCACGTCCATCGCCAGCAACTCGTCGATGCGTTCCGGCGTGGGCGTCAGCGTCATGGGAGGCTGCGCGCCCAGCCGCCGGGGGCTGATGAACGGCCCCTCCAGGTGGGCACCGGGGATCGAAGGCAGCGGCGCGTCTGCGGCGCCGCCACGCCCGTCGCCGGGCCGCGCTTCGTCCATCACGGCCCGCACGCCCGCCAGGGCGCCCGTCACGTCCGGCCAGGGGCTGGTGATGGTGGTCGGCAGCAAGGTGGTGGTGCCGTGGCTCAGGTGGAAGCGGGCCAGCGTGCGGACGCCGTCGGGCCCGTCCATGGTGTCGCCGCCGCCGCCGCCGTGCACATGCGCGTCGACGAAGCCGGGCAGCACCAGGCGCCCGCCGCCGCCCCGCAGCTCCTCGAGCAAGGCGGCGTCGCCGTCGCCGACGGGCTCGGCGTCGATCGCCTCGATGACCTCACCAAAGCTGACGCTGCCGCGCGCCAGCCCCTCGGGTAGCGCCAGGATCCCCTCCAGTCGATCGCCCATGCTCGCCCGTCGTCCCTTCGTACCGGCGCGGCGTCGCCGCGGGGCGGGGCCGGCACTTGTTCTTCGCGCCCCTGGCACAGGATACTTGCCGTCGAAAGGCCATGAGCAGGATGAGCGAATTGCAGCACTACCCGGAGCCTGGCGTGAGTCGGTTCTTGTTCGCGTCGCGCGTCATGGCGCCGGTATGGACCGTGGTGCGCCTCTACCTGGGCTACCAGTGGCTGTCCGCCGGCTGGGAGAAGCTCCACGATCCCGCCTGGGTCGGTGCCGGCGCGGGTAGCGGCGTGTCGGGGTTCCTGCGCGGCGCCCTGGGCAAGGTGGACGGTGAGCACCCGGCGGTGCAGGCCTGGCTCGGCTGTATCTTCCGGCATGCGTTCCTGCCGAGCGCACCCGCGCAGCCATGCCTGGTGGCGATCGGCGAGACGCTGGTCGGCGTGGCCCTGGTGCTGGGGCCGCTGACCGGGCCGGCGACTGACGGCCTTCACACGGGCCGGCGACTGACGGGCTCCACGCAAGCCAACGAGTGACGGGCTCCATGCGGGCCGGCAACCGCCCCGCGCCTGAGCGGCGGCCGACCGGCACGCGTGCGCCCGTCACGCCACCGGCCGCGCCTCCAGCGCCACCCGCAGGGTGAGAGAGCCGGCGCCGACGTCGACCCAGCAGCGCCGCACGTCGGCCTGGCAAACGCCGCCGTCGGACTCGAGCCGCAGGCTCGTGCCCAACGCGCTGCCGTGCAGGAAGGCGAGGACCCGCTCGGGCGGCAGCGCCGCGCTCCACACCCAGCCGTCCTCGGCGGTGCCGACGAGGTCGCCTTCGATCCCCGCCAGGGTCGCGCGCCGTTCGGTGAGGTCCATGCGCCGAGTGTGCCAGCTTCCACGGCAGGGGTGGCGGCGCCCTAGGCAAAACCCTAGATCGTTCAGGCAGATAGCATGGGCCGTGCCGTCCGCCATCGGCTCGCTCAACGAGACGCCCTTCCACGCTGCGCTGAAGCGCGCCGTGGCGCCCCCCGGCAGCCGCTTCGAGGTCGACGTCGACGGCTACGTCGTGGACGCGGTGCACAACGACCTGCTGATCGAGATCCAGACGCGCAACGTGGCTGGCATGCGCCCCAAGCTGGCGGCGCTGCTGCCGGGGCACCGACTGCGGCTGGTGCTGCCGGTGGCGCAACGGAAGTGGATCGTGCGCTGTTTCGATGACGGCACCCGCAGCCGCCGTCGCTCGCCGAAGCGGGGGCGGGCCGAGGACATCTTCCGCGAGCTGGTGAGCATCCCCGAGCTGCTCGCGCACCCCAACTTCGAGGTCGAGGTCACGCTGGTCGAGCAGGCGGAGCTGCGCCGCTTCCAGCCGGGCCGGGCCTGGCGCCGCCGCGGCTGGGTGGTGGTCGGCCGCGAGCTGCTCGACGTGCTCGAGCGCCGCACGCTGTCGCGCCCGTCGGACCTGCTGACGTTCCTGCCGGCCGCCCTCCCCTCACCATTCACCACCGCCGACCTGGCGGCGCTGGCGGGCCTGCCCCGGCGCACCGCCCAGGAGGCCGCCTACTGCCTGAAGGCGCTCGAGCTCATCGCCCCCGTCGGCAAGTCGGGCAACACCGTGCTCTACGAGCGCGCGTGAGCGCCGGCGTCGCCACGGCGACGCGGAACGCGCACGCGAAAAGGCGCGCCGGGCGCACGCGGGGCGCGCCCGGGGCAGCGACGGGCGGCGCACCCCCGCCTCACTCGAACTCGAAGGCCGCCAGCACGGCGGGCGGGACCGACACCAGGCGGCCGGTCTTGGCGTCGACCCACACCCACTCCGTCACCGCTTCGGCCAGCAGGGTGCCGTCGCCGGCGCGGCGGATGTGCGTGTGCCGGGTCGCCCGGCGGTGGTCGAGGCGGCGCAGCTCGGTGGTGACCGCCAGCCGGTCGCCGCGCACCGCCGGCCGCCGGTAGCGGATCTCGTGCTTGCGCACCACGGGCACGGCGCCCGTGTCCAGGTACGCCTCCAACGGGAAGCCGCGGGCGGCGGAGTGCGCCCGCGCCGCCTCCTCGGCGTAGCGCAGGTAGTTCGCGTTGTTGACGTGCCCGAGCTCGTCCAGGTCGTCATCGCGGA
>CAYOXR010000332.1:0-5120 GCA_964407955.1 uncultured bacterium
GAGCTCATCGGCGCTGCCCAGCCAGGCGTCGTTGTCGGCGCCGTTCGCGCCCAGGTGAGGCGCCAGCAGCGCGTAGAGCCTGGATTGCTCGCCCTCGAGGCGGTAGCGGATCAGCAACGCCTCACGGGAGGGATCCGGCACGACCTCGAGGATCAGTTCGTAGCCCTCGCCGGTGTGGTGGACCGTGGGCAGCGGAACGGTGGGCGACGGCGTCTCCAGGCGGTAGCGCGCCACGCGCTTCACCTCCCACCAGCCGGCGGGCGTGGAGACGATGAAACCGAGGTCCCGGACCTGCGGTCGGCCGGTCGTGGGGTAGTAGACCTCGTTGATGATGCCGTGGCCCAGCGTGACCCACATGCGGGCGGGGCCGAGCGCGGTGGTGACGAGATCCTTGGCGCTCGAGGTCCACGTGGGGGCGATGCCCGGCGCGCCGGGTGCGTCCACGGGCTCAGCCCCCGTGCGCGAAGTCGGGATAGTCGGTCATCGCGCCGTCCACGAACAGGGTGGTGCCGGTCACGTAGGCCGAGGCGTCCGACACCAGCACCACCGCCATGCGGGCTATGTCCTGGGGCTCGCCCAGGCGGTTGAGGGGGATCTTGTCGAGGAGGTCGGCCAGCGACTTGGGGTCGCTCCAGACCTGCTTGTTGATGGCGGTTTTGACCGCGCCGGGCGCCAGCGCTACGACCCTGACCCCGTGGGGAGCAGCCTCCTGGGCGAGCGTCCTGGTCAGCATGCCGGCGCCGGCCTTGGCGGCCGTGTATGCACCGTAGCCGCTCCAGGGGATCACCTCGTGCACGGAGGTGATCGTCAACACGACGCCGTGACCGGCCGGTACCATGCGCCGCAAAGCCTCGCGAGCGCAGAGGTAGGGACCGACGAGGTTGACGTCGATCACCTTGCGCCAGGCGCGAGGATCGCTCTCCCACGTCTCGGCACGCTCGCCGTCGATGCCGGCGTTGTTCACCAGGATGTCGATGCCGCCCCAGGCATCGTCCACATGGGCGAACATGGCCGCCACGTCATCGCCGGACGACACGTCGCCACGGACGGTGAGTGCCTCTCCGCCCGCCTTGCGCACGCGCTCGGCGACCGCCTCGGCGGCGTCGTCGCCCTGCAGGTAGTTGACCGCCACGCGTGCGCCGGATGCGCCGAGGGCCTCCGCGATGGCGGCGCCGATGCCGCTGTTGGCGCCGGTGACCAGGGCTCGGCGGCCGTCTAGTCGGATCTGCATGTGCCCTCCTCTCGGAATCGCCGGGTGTCGACGATCATGTCCTAGCGCCGAGCCTACCGCCGACGCGTGAGGAACGCGTGACGCTGGGTCGTCAAAGCATGCGGGACCGCCGACGATGGGCTGGCCAGCCACCTTGCCCGTCCCGCGCGCTCAGGCCGACTTGGACTTGGCGCCGCGCCCTGCAGGCGGCTCCGGCTCCTGGGCCGCCGCGTCCGGCAGCGAATCGGGATGGGCGTGTCGTTCGTCCGGCGAGATCGCGTCCTCCGCGCTCATGCGACCGTCGGCACGCACCCGGTAGCGGCGTCCGCGCCAGGTCACGCCGATCCCTACGGCACCGACGAGCCACACCGCCGTGCTCAGCAGGTCGCGCACCGGTAGCCACGGCAGCCAACGCAGGGTCTCGACGCCGCCCGCCAACGCCGTCACGCGCCAGGCCACCACGAGACGCAGTGCCAGCGACGCCACGAGCACCGCCAGGGCGGTCGGCCCGGCGCCCGCGAGCGGCACGTAGGTCGCTGCCAGCGGCAAGGTGTGTGTGAGGAGCAGCGCCGGATACTCGAGCGGACGGCTGACACGCGTGGACCGCGCCCAGCGAACCTCACGCTCCCACTGGTCCCGGAAGCTGGTGGCGCCCAGCACGCTGGCGACGACCGTCCGTGACAGGTGCACGCGCAGCCCGAGCTTGGCGACGCGTACGCCCATCTGGTAGTCGTCGGCGAGATAGGGAGCGACCGCCGCGAAGCCGCCGACGCGCTCGAGGTCGCGTCGCCTCAGCGCCAGGCTGGCGCCCAGCGCGAAACGCATGCCGAGCACGTGGCGCCCGATCAGCGCCGAGGGCAGGAACGTGCCGGTCATGTGAAGCGCTTCCAGCCTGGCCGTGAAGGTGACGGGCGCGGTCCCGCGGTAGGGGAAGGTGACCAGCCCCACGCCGGGATCGGCCAACGGCGCCACGGCGCTGCGCAGGAACGTGGGCGGCACGCGGATGTCGCTGTCGCTCGTCACCAGCACCTCGTAGCGCGCCCGCGCCGAGAGCTGGTGCAGGAGCGTGGCCTTCGGGTTGCCCGAGTCCTCTGCGAGCAGATGCAGCTCGATCCGCCGTTCCGGGTGGCGTGCCTGCAGGCGCTCGACGACCGCCGCGGCCGGGTCGGTCGGGTCGCTGACCGCGAACAGGATCTCGTAGTCGGCGGGGTAATCCTGCACGCAGAAGCTCTCGAAGTTCCGCAACGCCTCGGCGTCGAGTCCCCTGAGCGGTTTGAGCACCGACACGCCCGGGGCGAAGTCGGACGCCCGGCATTGCGCCCCGGTGCGGAAGAAGCTCTCGGCGAGGAGCCATGCGGCGAGCCAGAAGCACCAGCCCGCCAGGGTCAGCGCCAGCACCGCCACCGCCGCCACGTGGCTCACAGCGGCCCCAGCGCGGCGTAGCTGCCCAAGCGCACACGCCCGCTGCCGAGCGCGGCCACCAGGGCGGGATCGCATAGCGTGGCCAGGTCGGTGGGGTTCGGGCCGAGCGGCTCGCCGGCCGTCGTCGCCGGATGGGCGTAGAGCTCGGCGCTGCCGCTTCGCAAGCGGGCGACCGCGTCGAGCGCGTACGCGGCCGTGACGTGCCCGCTCATGAACAGGCCGTAGACGCGGTCGGCAGCGTGCAGCCCGGGCGGCAGCCGGGTCCGCGCCCAGGCGCCGAGCAGGCCGAATGTCAGTGCCAGGAACAGCTTCTGCGCGACGCGCCGACGGTCGTGGCGGAGGGCGAGCGCCAGGTCGTCGCGCGGCAGCCGCATCCCATGCGCGCCATGAGCCACGGCGTCACGCGCCAGCACGGGGAAGACCGCCGGATGCATGTGGAAGTTCAGGTGGCCGTCGACATGGGCGAGCGGAAGGCCCGTCGAGGCGAAACGCCGGAGCTGCGCCCGGATCTCGGTCGCGACCTCACGCTGCAGCCGGGCGTCGAACGCGAGCCGCAGGCCGAACGCCGCGGGGTCGTCGGGCAACTGGCCCGCGGCGTTTGTCAGGTGAGGGATCGTCTCCGGGGGCGCGGCGGCGCGTCCATGCACGAGCACCAGGTGGAGGCCCACGGCCAGGCGCGGGGCCTCGCGGGCGAGCGACACGGCCTCGCCAAAGGCGGCGCCCGTCACCATCAGGCTGGCACTGGAGAGCACGCCGTGACGGTGGGCCTCGAGTACGGCTGCATTGACGCTCTGGGAGGCGCCGAAATCGTCCGCGTTGACGATGAGCAGAGGGCGCCGGCCGGCTCCGCGGGCGTCGCCGGCCGGCGCCGGCCGACCGGCCCTGGGCGCAGCCTGGTCGGCAGCAACCGGCGCCGAGCCGTCGCCCTCCGGTCGGCGGTCACGAGCGCCGTGCGCGTGCCGGTCTTGTCGACCCATGCGGACTCCCTCCCAGAAGCGTAGGCCGCGCGTCCACCCCGTCGCAATCCTACTGCGCTCGTCCCGCCGCCCGGACCGCGCTCGCTGTGGCCGAAGCGGTTGGCGGCCCGCCAGGGACCGCCGGGAAGCACGGCGAGACGCGCGTCCCTTGCACGCCGCCGGCGGCCGCCGCTAGCCTTGGAGGCGTCGGACGGCATCGGCAACGTCTGTGGCGCTCCCCGGCAAGCCGGCCGGGGTGGTGGCCCTTCCTCTCCTGCTTCCTCGTCCTGTTTCCTCTCTCCTGACCTCGTCCTTCGCGGCCGTCCGCGCGTGTCTCGACGAAGAGGGAGGTTCGACAATGCCTATCCGCCGTTTGTTGACACTCGTCATCGCAGCCGGCCTCGGCGCCGCCGCCGCCCAGGGGGTGACGACGCTTCACGACATCGGCCTGGCCACGCCGGAATCGGTGCTGTACGTGCCGGGCGCCGATGTCTACCTGGTGTCCAACATCAACGGCGCGCCCGTCGAGAAGGACGGCAACGGCTTCATCAGCCGGCTGGCGCCCGACGGCAGCGTGATCGCGCTGAAGTGGATCGATGGTGCGGCTCCGGGCGTGGCGCTCGATGCGCCCAAGGGCATGGCCATTGCCGGCGGCGTGCTGTACGTCGCAGACGTCACCGCATTGCGCATGTTCGACGCCGCGACCGGAGCGCCCGTGGGGTCCGTCGAGATCCCCGGCAGCACCTTCCTCAACGACGTCGCCGCCGGTCCGGACGGCACCGTCTACGTCACCGACTCGGGTCTCGACGCACAGTTCCAAGCCTCCGGCAGCGACGCCATCTACGCCTACCGCAACGGCAGTCTGAGCCCGGTCATCGGGGGCCCCGAGCTCGATCACCCCAACGGCATCACCGTCCTGAGTTCCGGCGCGCTGCTGGTGGTACCCTTCGGCGGCTCCAAGGCGATGTATCAGGTCTCGGATGGCGCGATCGGTGCCACCCAGCCCCTCCCCGTGGGGCAGCTCGACGGCGTGGTCGTGCTTCCGGGAGGCGACGTGCTGGTGTCGAGCTGGCAGTCGTCTTCGGTGGTGCGCGTGGCGCCGGACGGCGGCACCGACACCGTGGCCTCCGACGCGCCCGCGCCGGCCGACATCGGCTACGACGCGTCACGCAACCGGCTGCTGATCCCGCTATTCAACGACAACGCGGTGAGGATCGTGCCGCTTGGCTGAGCGCGTCGCAGGCCTCCGGCGGTGGCGGGTGGCGGGGTCTGCTGGGTGGAGCGGATGCGCCTTGTCCGCCGGGAGCGCCCGTCGTCCCGGTCAGGGGCGCGTCCGGTCGCCGCGGGGAGCGGCCGGCGCTCGGCGTCACAGCGTGCCGGCGCCGATCTTGCCGAGGACGATGCCCAGGAAGAACACCAGGGTGCCGCCGCCGCCGACGAGTGCCAAGGAGCGCCACAGCGGGAACTGCAGATAGCGCCAGCGTATGGCCGAGATCACCACGAGCTCGGTGCCGACCACGGTGTAGGCGACG
>CAYOXR010000333.1:0-1820 GCA_964407955.1 uncultured bacterium
TGGCTGGCCTTGCGGGCGACGTGGCGCGGGTCGCGGCTGTAGTCCTCCAGCGTCTCGGGGTCCTTGACGTCGGCGATCACGCTGACGGTCGGCTCCTTGAAGAACGGGTCCATCACCGCGGTGGACGGGTCCGGCACCGCCAGCATGTCGGACATGTTGATGGCCTGCCAGCCACGGATCGAGGAGCCGTCGAAGCCGACGCCCTCCTCGAAGGTGTCCTCGTCCCAGGTGTCGACCGGGTAGGAGCAGTGCTGCCACGTCCCGAGCAGGTCCGTGAACTTGAGGTCGATCATGCGGGCCCCGTGCTCGCGGGCGAACTCGAAGAACTCGCGTGGTGTCATCGCATTGCTCCTTTTGGGTCCAGATTTGCGCGAACATGGTGCATGCGCACGCCGGATTCGAGGCAAAGCGTACCGTCCGAATGTGTCGGGCGTCAACATCGCCCCGCACCATGGCGCCTGGCGGCCTGCCTCGGTACGGAGCGCTCCGCACCCACGCGCGCGCCGTGCGCCGCCACGGGCGGGGCGACCGTGTGGGAGGACGGCCATCGTGCGGACGGGCGCTGCTGGACAAGCGAGAAATCCTTTGGGTAGACTCGGACCTGCAACGCGAAAGGAGAGCGAGCCTGATGAGGAAGTATCTCAAGGTAGGTGCGGTACTGGTGGCCCTGGCGTTCGGCTCCGCCATGGCACAGACCTGCACCGTCACCATCGGCTCAGTGATGGCCTTGACGGGATCGCTGGGCGTGCTTGGGGTGAACATCGCCAAGGGCGCGCAGCTGGCCGTGTCGGACCTGAACGCAGCGGGCGGCGTCAACGGCTGCACGGTGAAGCTGTCGCTGTCTGACGACCAGACGCAGGCGAACGTCGGTGTGGACGCGGCCAAGAAGCTGGTGGACGTGCAGCACGTGCCCGCCATCGTAGGGGCGCTGTCGAGCGGCGTCACGACCGCGATCCTCACGTCGGTGACCGCGCCGGCGAACGTCATCCTGATCTCGCCGGCCTCGACCTCGCCCACGCTCACCGAGCTTGGCAAGGAAGGCAAGACCGGCGGCTACTTCTTCCGCACGGCGCCTTCCGACGCCTTGCAGGGTCTCGCCATGGCAGACGAGGCCTACTCGGCCGGCGTGACGAAGGTCGCGGTCCTCTACCTCAACAACGCCTACGGTCAGGGCCTCAACGACCAGTTCGTCAAGGCCTTCAAGGGCCTGGGCGGCGAGATCACGCAAGACGTCGTGTACAACCCCGACCAGCCCTCCTACCGCTCCGAGGTCACGAAGGCCCTGGGCGGTGGCCCGCAGGCGCTGTTCCTCATCGGCTACCCCGGCGACGGCACCACCATCGCGCGCGAGTGGATCGCCTCCGGAGGCCCGCAGACCTGGCTCCTGCCTGACGGAATCGAGGGCCAGGACTTCATCAACGACGTCGGGGCGCAGTACCTGAAGACGGTCTACGGCACGGCTCCAGGCACGACCACGACCCCCTCGTTGGCGACGTTCCGCAAGGAGTTCCAGGACAAGTTCGGCACGCTGCCCACGCAGGCCTACATTACCAACGCCTATGACGCCACCGTCATCGTTGGCCTGGCCATGGAGTACGCGGGCACCAACACCGACACCGCCAAGATCCGCGACGCCATGCGCAAGGTGACCGACCCCAACGGCCAGAAGGTCTACGCGGGCGTCAGCGAGCTGCAGGCCGCCCACGACCTGATGAAGCTGGGTACGACGGTGCAGTACATCGGCGCTACCGGTCCGCTGGTGTTCAACGAGTACGGCGACGTGGCCGGCCCGTACGTCAAGTGGACGGTGAAGGACGGCA
>CAYOXR010000334.1:0-14748 GCA_964407955.1 uncultured bacterium
AGCGACGACGAGCTGCAGCTGTCGGGCATCGGGCGGTTGCTGGCGCTCACGGCGAACGACGAAGCGAACGCCCTGACGGCGCTGAAGTACGCCCGCGAGTTCGGCTCCGCCAACGTCTACCAGCTGGCGCCGGGCGGCACGCCCGACGCCCGGGCTCGGGTGGGCGGGGCCCGCGGTGGACGCATCCTCGCCGCCGAGGACGTGACCTTCGAACGCATCGAGGCGCTGTTCGAGGCGGGCGGCACCGTCAAGCGCACGCCCCTTACCGAGCGCTTCGGTCTGAAGGCGTACCGCGCCCGCTACGGTCGCGCGTGCATACCCCTGTTCGTCGAGCAGGCCGGTCGCTTGCGCGTGCTGGCGGCCGGCACCGCGCCGCCCGAGGCAGCGTCGGCGTTGCTGGCGCTGGTGCTCGAGGAGCGGGCCGTCGACGCCACGGCGCGTGACGGCGACGCCGCAGATCAGGGCCGAACCGGCGGACCCGGAGCGGACGCCGCCCGGCAGCGCTCAGCCGACGACGAGGACGCGGCGGACGCCGAAGGCTAGCTCCGGCGCGCGACGTTCCACGGCCGGACGTTGCCGGCCGGCGGCGCGCTACTCGCTGGCTTCGTCGAGGAACTGCTGCAACCGGCCTACGTGCACGGTGATGGGCGCCCGCCGGCGGCGCACGGCGCCGTACTCGAGGAGCCGCGCCAGGCAGTGGCTGACGGTCTCGCGGGTGGCCCCGATCATCTTCGCGAGGTCCTGCTGGGTGAGGTTGAGGTCGATCACGGTGCCGCGGTCGCCGTTGACGCCGAAGTCGTTGGCGAGCCGGAGCAGCAGGTTGGCGAGCCGGCCGGGAGCGTCGAAGGCGCCCACCTCGGCCTGCCACTGCTGCGCCTGCCAGAGTCGGGTGCTCATGACCTGGATGAACTTCATGGCGATCTTCGGGTACTGCGCGAGGAGCCGCTGGAAGTCCTCTTCGGGCATGACGATCAGGGTTGTGTCCACCACCGCCTCGGCCTGGTTGGGCCGCCGCTCGCTCTCGAGCAGCAGCAGCTCACCGAAGATGTCGTACTGCCCCAGGAGACCCAGGATCATCTCCTTGCCGTTCGGGAAGTACATGGAGATCTTCACCATGCCGTCGCGGATGAAGTACAGCGCGTCCGCGGGGTCCTCCATGTGGTAGATGATCTCGCCTGCCGCGAAGCGCTTGTACGGGGTGATGCGGGAGAGCTGCTCCAACTCGTCCGCCGACAGGTCCTCGAACAGCTGGGTGTTCTTCAGGTGCCACACCAGACTCGGATATTCATGCATTGACCGCAGTCTACACGACCCATGGCACGGGGTAAAGCGCGGGCGCGCCGTGTGGGGCGGCACTCACGGCATCCAGTGAGGATCCGAACGGCCGGGGCGCCCGCTATGCATGCGCGCCGGGCACCCGCAGCGGTGACCGGGTCGCGCGACCGAAGCCCGTCCACGACGCACGTCTCACATAGCGATAGGCGCCAGCAGGTAGGCTTCCAGCAACGCAGCGGTGCCCGCGATCGCCCGGCGATGCGTGCGCTCGAAGCTGTGCGAGGCGTCCACGCCCGGTCCGATGAGCGCTGCGCGATGGTTGCCCCCGGCGCGCCATGCCGCGGTGGCGTCCGAGGAGTAGTAGGGGAAGATGTCCACCTCGAGAGGAATGCCGTGCTGGCGCGCCAGCGCGCGCAGCCGCCGGTTCATGCCGGGGTCGTACGGACCGCCGGAGTCCTTCACGCACAGGCTGACGTCGTACTCGCTGCTGGTCTGCCCCTCCCCGACCGCCGCCATGTCCACGCACAGCAGCTCCACGACCTCCTCAGGGATGCCCGTGGCGGCGCCGTGACCGACCTCCTCGTAGTTGGAGACGAAGAAGTGCGCGTCGCCGTGCGGCGCTCGCCCGGCCGACACCAGGGCCCGCGTGACGGCCAACGACACCGCCACGGCGGCCTTGTCGTCGATGTGTCTGCCCTTCACGAACCCCGTCTCGGTGGCGACCGGGCGGCTGTCGAACGACACCACGTCGCCCACCTCGACACCCAGCGCGCGCACGTCGTCCGCGTCGTGCACCTCGGCGTCGAGCCTGACCTCCATGACGGCGGCGTCGCGCTTCAGCTCGTGAAGCGCCCGGCCGTGGACGTGGGACGACTGCTTGGTGTTCACCACCGTGCCCGCCAGGCTGGTGCCGGTCTCGGTGTGCACCTCGCAATCGGCGCCCTCGATCGTCGCCCAGTCGAAGCCACCGATCGGGCTCAGCTTCAGCCGTCCGCTCGCCTTGACCTCCTTGACCATGGCGCCCAGGGTGTCGATGTGCGAGGACACGGCGCGCGGCTCGCCGCCGTCCCCCGGCAGCGTCCACAGCAGCGCGCCCTTGGGCGTGCGCCGCGACGACACGCCCAGCACCGCCAGCTCCGCCTCGACCACGGCCAGCGCACGCTCCGTGAAACCCGTGGGCGAGGGGGTGGCCAGCAGCTCGAGCAGGATGCGGACGGCATCGTCGATGTCCACGGCTGGAAGGCTCATGCCAATCATGGTACGCCCGCTCCGGCAGCCTCCCCAGCGACCGGAGCTCAGCGCTCCTCGGCGGACACCTGCGCCTCGCTTCCGAGCGCGCGCCAGTCGTCCACGCTTCCCGCCTCCTGATACCAGGGGAGCCCGCGCAGGTAGGCAGAGCGCGCGATCATGTAACCCGATAACGGCGCGGTCAGGAAGAAGAAGGCGGCGATGAGCAGCACCCGTGGCGTGCCGTCGACCGGGAAGAAGGCGATGGCCGCCCCGGCAAAGATGCCCAGGCCGCCGAGCGTCACCAGCTTGGTCGCGGCGTGCAGCCGCGTGTAGACGTCGGGGAAGCGGACCAGCCCCACCGCGGCGGCGAGCAGGAACACGCACCCCAGAAGCACCAGCGCCTGCGCCAACGGGTGGCCGTCCAGAGCGGACGCCGCTCGGTCGGCTGTCGCCGCCTGCGCGACTGCACCCAGGGCCGCCGCCGCCGAGGCCGCCGCCGGCGCTGCGACGGCGCGCAGCACGCTTCGCCGCCACCGGCTCATCGCATCACCCGCCCGCGCAGCAGGTAGCGCGCCAGCGCCACCGTGCTCAGGAAGCCGAGGATCGAGATGATGAGCGACGCGTCCAGCAGCGGCGTGAAGCCCGTCCGCAAGGCGGCGACCACCACCATCACGGCAAGGTTCACGGTGAGGAAGTCGAACGCGGTCACGCGATCGCCCCAGGTCGGACCGCGCAGCACGCGGTAGGTGGCCAGCACCCCCGAGACGGTCAGGCTGACGATGGCGATGTCGATCACCACGACGGGCCTCCCCTCGAGACGCCTTGGGCGCGGATCACGACATGAACTCCAGGATCAACGCCTCGATCCGCTGCACGCTCGCGCGCGAGCGCTCGGGATCGGGCTGCAAGATGGCGTGGGCGTAGAGCTGAGCGCGGTCCTCCGACACGCCCATCGCCACCGTGCCCGGGAGCAGCGTGATGGCCGCCGACAGAAGCGAGACGGCGGCGTCGGTCCGCACCCGCAACGGCACGGCGATGATGTGCGGGTGATAGCGCGGCCGCGGCCGGAACGCCAGCAACGCCACCAGCACGTTGGCGGTGATGAGCTCCAGGCTGAAGCGCAGGGCGAAGCGCACGAACCCGGCCAGGCGACGCGGGAAGGAGCGCTCGCCGTCACGCGCCACGACCGACAGCAGCAGCACCCCGAGCAGAGCGCCCACCACCAGGTTCAGGACCGTGAGCCTCCCCATCAGGAAGCTCCACATGAGGGCCATTCCCAGCACGGCGAGCAGCGAACCCATGGCTCAGTGTGCCCCTTCCCTGGGCGGCGCGTTCGGGACGAGCACCGCCGCGCGGTAGGCGGCGTTGCCCTCGAGCTGACTGCTGATGCGGCCGCAGGCGGCGTAGAGCGGCCCCGCGAAGGCCGCAACCGACAGCAGCAGCACCGTGGCCGCCACCGTGACACCGCTCATGAAGCGCGGAATGGCCACGTGGTGCACGGCGTCGGACTCGCCCCAGAAGAACTCCCGCCACACCCGCATGGCGGCGTAGAGCAGCAACAGGCCCGTCACCACGGCGGCCGTGGCCACGGCCGTGCGCAACCCACCCCCCGCTCCCAGCATGGCGCGCAGCAACGCGTACTTGGCGATGAAGCCGCTGGTCGGGGGCAGCCCGGTGAGCGCCAGCGCGGCCGTGAAGTAGCCCGCGCCCAGCCACGGGTACAGCCCCAGGTGGCCGCCCTTGCGGTAGCCGGGCCCCGCCACGCGCTCGGCCAGCGCCGCCACCAGGAACAGCACGAAGATCACCGCCATCGAGTTGACCAGGTAGTAGAGCGCCGCCGTCATGCCGTCTCGCGTCCCCATGAACGCCCCCGCCACCAGGTAGCCGATGCTGGCGACGTTGGCGAACGCCATGGCGTGCCGCCAGCGCCGGCGGGCGATGGCGCCGAGGGCGCCGACCAGCATGGTGAGGCCGGCCAGCGCGAAGAGCGTCAGCGCCACGGCATGCTCTCCCGGGAACATCAGCGTGAAGCTGCGCAGCAGGGCGTACACACCCACCTTCGTGAGCACGGCTGCGAAGAACGCGCTGACGGCGGCCGGCGGGACGGGGTAGGCGTTGGGAAGCCAGAAGCCGAGCGGGAACACGGCGGCCTTGGTGGCGAACACCAGCGCCAGCAGCCCGGCCAGCACCGTGACGCGCACGTCGCCGCCGTGTGCCGCGATGCGCCCGGCGATGTCGGCCATGTTGAGGCTGCCCACCAGCCCGTACACCATGCCGGCGGTGACGACGAACACCGACGAGGCAACGAGGTTGATCACCACGTACTTGAAGCCCTCCCGCAGCTGCGGCAGCTCGCCGCCCAGCAGCAGCAGGCCGTAGGAGGCCACGAGCATCACCTCGAAGGCGACGAAGAGGTTGAACAGGTCGCCCGTGAGGAAGCTCATGTTCACGCCCATGAACAAGAACTGCAGCAGGGCCTGGGCGCCGAACGCCTCCCGGGCGCGGTTGAGCAGGGAACCGGCGCCGCGCACCGGGGCGTGCCGCAGGCTCGAGCCCGCGAACAGGACGGTCAACAGCGCCAGCACGTTGCTCGTCCCCAGCAGCAGTCCCGTCAAGCCGTCGGCGACCAGCGTGATGCCGAACGGCGCCGCCCAGGCAGCCATCTGCGCCGTGAGGATCTCGCCGTGCAGCGTGCGCAGCGCGATGTCGAGCGAGGCCGCCAGCGTCAACGCCGACACCGCCGACGCCACCAGCCGCCGTGCGCCGCTGCGCCGCACCAGCAGCAGGACCGAGCCGCCGAGCAGCGGCAGCAACACCGGCAGGGTCAGCACGTTCACGCTTCGCCCTCGGGCTCGACGTCGGCGGCGGTGCCGATCTCGGGCGACACCGACGGGTGCTCGGGATCCGCGTAGACGACCGGCGGCCGCACCGGGTCGGGGCGGTCGGCCAGCTCTTGCACGTGGTCGGTCCCCGTCACCTGGTAGGCGCGCAATGCGAGCACGAGAAGCAGGGCGGTGGTCGCGAAACTGATGACGATGGCCGTGAGGATGAGCGCCTGTGGCAGTGGATCGTTGTACGGCCCCGGCAGCTGCAGCAGCGGCGGCGCGTCGCGCCGCTCGCCCTCGCCGGCGAGCAGGATGGCGATGTTCACGCCATAGGAGATGAGCGAGACGCCCAGGATCAGCCGGATGAGCGCCCGCGACAGCACCAGGTACACGCCGGCACCGATCAAGACGGCCGCCAACAGCGGGAGCAGCAGCTCCATCAGCGCCCTCCCTCGTCGGGCGGGCGCTCGGCCGCCGGCGCCTTGTGCGCGGCGTCGGTTCGGCGCGGCGCACTCGGCTCGCGCAGCTCGGACAGGCCGCCCTCCTCCGCCAGCACATCGATGATGGTGACGGTGGCGCCCACCACCACCAGGAACACGCCGAGGTCGAAGAGCGAGGCGCTCGTCCAGGCGACGCTGCCGATACCGCCCAGATGCACGTGCCCGTGCGCGCTGGTCAGGAAGGGTCGACCCACCAGCATGGGCGCCACGCCGGTGGCCAGCGCCACCAGCAGCCCCAGCGGCATCAGTACCTCGCTGCGGATCCGGAGCAGGCCGCGGCGGCGTGCCATGCGCACCAGCAGTGCCGCCGCCGCCACGATCAGGCCCGCGATGAAGCCGCCTCCGGGAGCGTTGTGGCCGCGCAGGAAGAAGTGGAAGCCCAGCGCCAGCAGCGCGAACACGATCGGCGTGACGAGCGTGCGGAAGAAGACGTCCGGGCCCTTGCTCACGGTCGCTCCTCCTCCCCCGCGGACAGCCCGGGCCGCCCCTCCGCGGGCGGCTCCGGCTCGGACCGCTGCTGCGCCTGCAAGCGCAGCAGTGCGAGCACGCTCAGAGCCGCGACGGCGAGGACGGTGATCTCGCCCAAGGTGTCGTAGCCTCGGAAGTCGACGAGGATGGTGTTGACCACGTTGGTGCCGCCGGCCAGTGCCGCACTGAAGCGCAGGAAGAACGGCGCGATGCGCGGCGCGATCGGCTGCTGGACCGCCAGCAGCGCGCTGAACACGGTGGCCGCCACGCCTGCCGCGATGGCGCCGTCGAGGACGGCGAGCGCCCCCGGCCGGGTGTAGCGGCGCATGGCCGGAAGGAAGCGGAACACCGACAGGAACAGGATGACCGTCACCGTGTCGACGAGCAGTTGCGTGAGCGCGAGGTCGGGAGCGTGTAGCAGCACGAAGATGAGCGTGGACGCCACACCCGCCAGGCCGAGGTAGATGAGCGCGGAGAGCCGAGAGCGCGTGAGCAGGGTGCCGCCGATGCCGGCCGCCACCAGCCCGGTGGCGAGCGCCATGTCGACGGGAACCGGCGACAGCTTCGGCAGCAGCACGGGGTAGCCGCACACCGCCCCGGCCACCGCCACTCCCACGAACAGCACCCGCAGGTGGGTGGCGAACGACGCTCCCTGGGTACGCCGGGTGACCACGCCGGCCACGCGCTCGAGCCCCGACAGCAAGCCGTAGTACACGGTGTTCGCGTTCCAGCGCGGAGTCAGCGCCTCCTGCAGGGCGGCGAAGCGGTCGCGCACGAGATGCAACCCCAACCCGGCCAGCCAGGTGAGCAGCGAGAGCGCCAGCGTGAGCGAAACGCCGTGCCACAGCGCCAGCGGCTCCGCGTGGAAGCCGAGGCTGGTCGACGCAAGGTCGGTCAAGGGCGTCGCCAGCGTCGCCTGCGGCGGCGCGACGCCGAACAGCACCGTCGCCGCCGACAGCGGAAGCACGGGCAGCCAGAATGCGGCACGCGGTCGGTGCAGCTCCGGAGCCTCGGCCCGGAAGGGACCGAAGAACACCGTCAGGAAGCGCAGGCTGTAGGCGACCGTCATGATGCTGCCGGCAACGGCGATGGTCGCGGCCAGGGCGCCCTCGTGCCGCATCGCGTCGTAGAACATCTCCTTGGACACGAACCCCCCGAAGGGCGGGATGCCCGCCATGGAGAGGGCGGCCGGCACGGCCAGTGCCGCGGTGACCGGAAGCCGGCGCCCGAGACCGCGTAGCCGGCGGATGTCGCGGCTGCCCGTGGCGTGGTCGACGATCCCGACGACCAGGAACAAGGCGGCCTTGAACGCCGCGTGGTTGATCAGGTGGGCGGTGGCGCCGTGGGCGTGGCCGGAGGCGTACATGGCGGTGAGGATGCCCAGTTGCGAGACGGTGGAGTAGGCAAGCAACGCCTTCAGGTCGGTCTGCCTGAGCGCCAGGTACGACCCCCAGAACATCGTCAGCAGCCCCAGGAACATCGCCACCTGAGCGCTCGCCGTGCCGGTCAGCAGGAACGCGAACTTGGCGAGGAGGAACACGCCTGCCTTGACCATGGTGGCGGAGTGCAAGAAGGCGGAGACGGGCGTGGGCGCTTCCATGGCAGTCGGGAGCCACAGATGGAAGGGCAGCTGCGCCGATTTGGTGAAGGCCGCCACCAGCACCAGCACCAGCGCGGGCGCGAAGACCGGGCTGGAACGCAGCGCCGCCAGGTCGAGCCCGGAAAGGGTGGCACTGTGCCCGCCGATGCCGATGAGCACGACCGCAACCAGCAGCGCCAGCCCGCCCACGGCGGTCACGAGCAGCGCCTTGACCGCCCCGTCCCGTGACGCCGCCCGGCTGTCCCAGAAGCCGATGAGCAGGAACGAGGCGATCGAGGTGAGCTCCCAGAAGGCGAACAGCGCCAGCAGGTCGTCGGACAGCACCAGGCCGAGCATGGCGCCCCCGAAGGTCAGCAGATAGCCGTAGAAGCGCCCGTGCCGCTCGCCGCGTCCGAGATAGGCGGCCGCGTAGAGGGTGATGAGCACGCCGATGACCGCGACCAGGAGCGCGAACAGCAGCGAGAAGCCGTCGGCGCGCAGGGTGAGGTCGAGACCCAGCTCGGGTACCCAGGCCAGACTTGTCGTCACCGGCCGGCCCAGCTGCGCCGGGTGGACGTACCTGACCAGCGCGAGCGCCGGCACGAACGCGAGCCACAGCAGGTAGCCGCTCCGCGCGCGCAGCCGGGGCCCCAGCGCGGGCGCCACCACGGCCGCCGCGAACGGCGTGAACACCGCCAGCGGCAAGAGCAGCGCGGCGCTCACGGCGCGGCGCGGCCTCGCGGGCCGCCTGGGTCACGGGAGGCGCGCACCCGGCGCGCGTCTCTCGCCATGGGATCTACTGCGTCGTGCCGCCGCCGGGCGGAGTGGTCGCGCCCGCGGCGCCGGTGGAGCCGGCGCCGCTCGCACGCAGCGCGTCGGACAGCGTCAGCAGTCGCACGTAGCTGGCGACGTCGGTGTAGTTGCCCACCTTCAGGTCGTCAACGAACACGGTGGGCGTGCCGCTGATGTGCAGGTCGGTTGCCGCGGCGCGCAGGCCGGCTTCGATCTTGCTCTTGTAGGTGCCGTTGCGGATGCACGCCGCCACCCCGTCGACCTTCAGGCCCGCCTTCGCTGCGAGGCTCACCAAGGCGTCCACCGGGTCGGAGAGCTGCACCCAGCTCGCCTGGTTGGCGAACAGCGCGTCGTGATAGGTCCAGAATGCGGCGGGATCGTTCGCGGCGATCACGCACTCGGCGGCCTCCGACGCCGCCATGGCGTTGGGATGGATGCTGGTCAGCGGGAAGTCGTGGTACTCGAAGCGGATGTCGCCCTTGGAGATCAACTGAGCCTTCAGCTTGGGCATCACGGTGTCGGCGAAGCGCGCGCAGTAGGGGCACTCGAAGTCCGAGAACACGCGGATGACGTGCTTGGCGTCGGCCGGTCCGAAGCTGTGCGTCGCCGGCGGGAACTTGGACGGGTCGACCGTCTGCGGCTGCAGCGTGAAGCTCAAATGGTAGGGCGCCTCGCCCGTCACGGTGAGGTGCAACACGTACTCCTCGACGCCCACGGCACTCGGCCCCTTGCCAGCGAGACTGGCGGCCTGGCTGCGGAAGAACTGCGCCGCCGGGCCGGCAATCCCCTGTCCATAGCCGGTCGCCGCCCCGATAAGGTCGGAGACGAAGCGCACGTTGGCGTCGTTCAGGGTGCCCTCACCGCTCACCGCGATGGCGATGTCCTTGGCGCTGGCGATCTGGAAATGGAACCCCGAGCCGGCGGTGAAGCCGCCGTTGGCCGGGGCCGGCTGGTAGCTCGCCAGAGCACTCATGATGGTGGACGGCGCCTCGCCGATCGAGGCGAACGCCGCCGGCAGCAGTGCGGCCAGCGTCACCAGCAAGGAGGGCAGCAACATGCGCCGGCCGAAGTCGCGTCGTGCGTTCATCACGTTGTCTCCTTTGCGCCCCCGCCCGCCGTCAACGGCAGCCGGCGGGCCTGGGTCGCCTCGAGTAGGGTGCGCGCGTCCAGTCGCAACATCACGTCGTCGCTGCCGCCCCCGCCGTACACGACACCCGCCAGCGGCACGCTCACGCTATCGACGAAGGTGTCGAGCGGGCGTCGGTGGCCGAAGGGAGGCATGGCTCCGACGGCATATCCGGTGGCTGCGAGCGCCGCCTCGGGCGACGCCAGCGCCACGGTGCGGCGCGGCAGCTCGAGGGCCCGAGCCAACGCACCCACACGCACCCGCGCCAGGCCGGCCGCGATCACCAGCAGCGGCTCGCCGGCCGCCTCGAACAGCAGGCTCTTGAGGATGGCCTCCGGCCCCACCCCGAGCGCACGCGCCGCATCCGGCACGGTGGGCGTGGGCACACCGGGACGCACCAACTGCGCGGGCAGGCCACTGGAGGCCAGGTACGCGGCGAGATCGCGGTCGCTCCAGGCGATCGGCGCTGGCATGACGACAGTCTAGACCGGGCTTCGGGACGCCTCAAGGACCGGACGTCCCGACAGGGCCGTGCCCGACGTCAGCTCAGGCCGTACAGCTCCCCGTACTTGGCCTTCAGGTAGCGCAGGTAGGGGCCGGCGTCCAACCCGCTTCCGGTGGCGCGCTCGAGGAGTTCCTCGGGCAGGTAGCGCGCGCCGTGCCGATGCACGTTCTCGCGCAGCCAGCGCAGCAGCGTGCCGAAGCGCCCGGCGCGGATGTCGGCCGGGATGTGCGGGTGCGCCGCCACGGCCGCGTCGAACAGCTGCACGCTGATGAGGTTGCCGAGGCTGTAGGTCGGGAAGTAGCCGATCAGGCCGATCGACCAGTGCACGTCCTGCAACACCCCGGCGGCGTCATCGGGCGGCGTGATGCCGAACATCTCCTGCATGCCATGATTCCATGCCTCGGGCAGGTCGGCCACCGACAGCGAGCCGTCGAGAAGCGCAAGCTCCAGCTCGAAACGGAGAATGATGTGCAGGTTGTAGGTGACCTCGTCGGCCTCGACCCGGATGAAGCTCGGCTGAACCCGGTTGATGGCAGCGTAGAAGGGGTCCAGCGCCACCGTTCCGAGCTGCTCGGGGAAGGTGCGCTGTAGCCGTGGGAACGCTCCCTCCCAGAAGGCGCGGCTGCGACCGACGAGGTTCTCCCACAGGCGTGACTGCGACTCGTGTACGCCCAGGCTGGCGGTGTCCTCCAAGGGCGTGCGGTAGTACTCGTCGGCGACGCCCTGCTCGTAGAGACCGTGCCCGGCCTCGTGCATGGTCCCGAACAGGGCCGTGTTGAGGTAGTGGCGCTGGTAGCGGGTGGTGATGCGCACGTCATACTTGCTCAAGGAGGTCGCGAACGGGTGCACGGTGCGGTCCAGGCGCCCGTGCTCGAGGTCGTACCCGAACGCCGTGACGGTGTCGAGGGCGAAGCGCTCCTGCGCGGCCTCGTCGAAGGACTGACGCAGCAAGGCATCGTCGATCTGACTGCCGGCGTCGCGGATCTCCGCCACCAGCGTGGTCAGTTCGCGACGCAGCGGGACGAACACGTCGCGCACGCGCGCGGCTGTGGAGCCGGGCTCGTGCAGGTCGTGCAGGGCGTCGTAGGGATGGTCCTGGTAGCCGAGCACCTCGGCTTCCTCGCGCTTGAGCTCGAACATGCGCGCCAGCTCCGGCGCGAAGCTCGTGAAGTCGCTCTCCTGACGCGCGCGCGCCCACACCGAGCGCGCACGCGCACCGTGCATGCTCAGCGCCTCGACCAGCGATGCCGGCAGCTTCGAGGCGTGGTCGACCGCCCGGCGTGCCTGGCGGACGGTCGCCGCCTCGACGCTGTCCTCGGGCAGGCCGGCGTCCTCGAGCCGCGCGACCAGCTCGGCCAGTGCGGGGTCGGCAAGGCGCTCGTGGATGACCGTCGCCAGCGTCGCCATCTGGCGGCCGCGCGCCTCCGCGGCCCCGTCGGGCATGTAGGTGTTCTCGTCCCAGGAAAGCACGGCCATCGTCTGGGACAGATCGCTCGTCACCGCCATGTGATCGAGCAGTGCACGGAACGCGGTCTCGTTGTCAGGCATCGACGCCCCCTTCGCGGCGCCAGTGTACCGTCGCTGCCGCAGCCACCGGCTCGGCTCGCCGTGCCGTGCGGTGCCGTGACGTGCCGTGCCGCCACCTTCCGGAACGGTGGCCTCCGTCATCTCCCCGCGATGGTCTTCGGCCACGGTCGAGAGTTGGCGTCGTGAACGGGCTAAATGGCCCCCGGGGCCCATGCTATCGTGAGCGCATGGACATCGACGTCTCCGACGTCGCCCGCGCCATCGTGGCCAAGGAGCGCGCGCTGCTCGCCGACCTGCAGTCGCTGCTGGCGCGCCTCGAGGCCGAGCGCGCCCACCTCGACGATCTGCGCAACGCCATGCGCGATCTCGACGGCATCTTCATGCTGGTGGTGTGCGGCGAGTTCAACGCCGGCAAGTCGTCGCTGCTCAACGCCCTCGTCGGCGAGGCGGTGATGCCCGAGGGCGTCACCCCCACCACCGACCGCATCACGGTGGTCACCTACGCGGACGCGCCCAGCGAGAGCGAGGAGGCACCGGCGCTGGTGCGGCGCAGCTTCCCGGCCCCGCTGCTCCGCGACCTGGCGCTGGTCGACACTCCCGGCACCAACGCCATCATCCAGCGCCATCAGGAGCTGAGCGAGCGCTTCGTGCCGCGCGCGGACCTGGTGCTGTTCGTGACCAGCGTCGACCGGCCCTTCACCGAGAGCGAGCGCGCCTTCCTGGAGCTGATCGCCTCCTGGGGCAAGAAGGTGCTGATGGTGGTCAACAAGGTCGACATCCTGGAGAGCGACGCGGAGCGTGACAAGGTGGTCGATTACGTGCGCGAGAATGCCAGAGCGACGCTGGGCACCACGCCCGAGGTGTTCGCCGTGTCGGCCAAGCAGGCGTTCAAGGCGCGGCTTGGCAACGACGTCGCCGGCGTGCAGGCCAGCGGCCTGGGGGCACTGGAGCGGGCCATCTCGGCCAGGCTGGGCCGCGACCGGCTCAAGCTGAAGCTGATGACGCCTCTGGGCGTGGCGCGCCGCACGGCCGAGCACTACCGCGGCGTGCTCTCCTCGCGGCTCGAGCTGCTGGCGTCCGATCGCGGCACGCTCGACGAGATCGAGCGTCAGCGCCAGCAGTTCGAGAAGGACATGCGCCGCGAGTACGAGGGCTACCTGGCGCGCATCCAGAACGTGCTTCTGGAGGTCGAGAGGCGCGGCCACGACTTTCTCGACGACACCGTGCAGCTCCGCAGGCTGTTCATGCTGATGAACACCAGCCGCGTGCGCGAGGCCTTCCAGAGCCAGGTGCTCAGGAGCGTGGAGCAGGACATCGACCTAGCCGTGGGAGCCCTGGTGGACTGGTTCATCCAGCGCAACCTGCAGCTCTGGGAGGACGTGATGACCTTCGTCAACGAGCGCCGCGCCGCCGAGCGCGAGCGCGTCATCGGCGAGGTCGGCGGGCGCTTCCACTACGACCGGCAGGCGCTGGTGCGGGCGCTGCACGAGCGCTCCGAGAAGGTGCTGGAAGGCTACGACCAGAAGGCGGAAGCGTCGCGTCTGGCCGACTCGCTGCAGGGCGCGGTGGTGCAGTCGGGGCTGCTCGAGGTGGGCGGGCTCGGGCTCGGTGCGGCCGTGCTGGCCATCCTCACCACCACCGCCGTGGACGTGACTGGCGTGGCACTGGGGCTGGCGCTCATGGGGGTGGGGCTGCTGGTCATGCCGAGGCAGCGGCGCCGGGCCAAGCGCGAGCTCAGCCGCAAGATGGAGTCGCTGCGCGAAGGCCTCACCGAAAGCCTCGCCACGCAGCTCGATGCCGAGCTGAGCGGATCCCAGGAGAAGCTGTCCGGCGCCATCAACCCCTACACGCGTTTCGTGCGCGCCGAGCTGGAACGCCTTGAGGCGCTGGAGGGCGAGCTGGACGGCCTGGAGGAGCGCATGGCGGCGGCGCGACACGAGGTGGAAGCGCTGGCGTAGCGGCGGTTGTTCCTGCGCTGTGTCCCGGGCGGCACACGCGAATCCCGCGCCGGCGGCGCGCGGGCGCATAATTGAATCGAGTCAGGGATTCGTCGCCCGATGACGGGCGTGTGGGCGTTCACCCGCCCCGGCAGGGCATCTCGAAGGGGGGCGTCGACCCGAGCCGGGCCGTTGTTCCATCGAGCCGCGCCGTGCGAACGGTTGCGGAGCGGTGGGGTGTTCGGCCGTTCCACGCGAGCGGCCGCACAGTCTGGTGGGCACCATAGGAGGGTCCCATGAAACGCTCGCTGCAACGGTGGCCCTTGTGGGTCGTCGTGGCGGTCCTTGCCGGGGTGCTGGCGGCATGTTCGGCGCCGCGCAACCCCGCGAACGCCGACGTCAGCATCGACGGCCTCACGACGCAATCGTTGTTCGGAAGTCGCACCTACGTCGACATCCAATGTCCAGACGCGACCACGGTGCACACGCGCGAGATACGCGGCAGCACCCTGGACGGCTCGCAGTACCTCATCTACGTTCCCGACGGCTGGAGAACGGGGAGCCGCGATCTCGTGCTGTACGCCCACGGCTTCATCGACCCGAGCCAGCCCGTGGGCTTCCCCTCGCCACTGCCCTCGGACGTGATCGCCACACGCGACGGGCTCGTCTGTCGCGGCTTCGCGGTGGCCGCGTCGAGCTACAGCGCGAACGGCTACGCGGTCGCCGAAGGGGTGCGTGACACCCACCTGCTCAACCCGATCTTCTGGCTGCGCGTGGGCTTCCCCAGGCACACCTACCTGTTCGGGGTGTCGCTCGGCGGCCTGATCACCACGCAGCTGGCGGAGACCTTCCCGTGGCGCTACGACGGCGCCCTGCCGATGTGCGGTCCGGTGGGCGGCAGCCTCCTGGAGTTCGACTACATCGGCAACATACGCATGTTCTTCGACATGCTCTATGGCGCCTACGGCGTCCTCGACGGCTCCG
>CAYOXR010000335.1:0-7522 GCA_964407955.1 uncultured bacterium
GAGGACGTGGCGCTGTGGCACGAGCGCGACATCAGCCACAGCTCCGTCGAGCGTGTGGTCTTGCCGGACTCGACCACCCTGGCGAGCTATGCGCTTCGGCGGCTCACCCGCGTGTTGGACGAGCTGGTCGTGGACGAGCGCCGCATGGCGGGGAACCTGGACCTGCTGGGCGGGTTGGTGTTCTCTCAGCGCGTTCTCCACCTCCTCATCGACAAGGGGCTGAGCCGCGAGGCCGCCTACGAAATCGTTCAGCGCCACAGCCTACGCAGCTGGGAGACGGGTGAGCACCTGCGCACGCTGCTCGCCGAGGATCCGGCCAACCCGCTGGATGCCGACGAGCTGGCGGGAGCCTTCGACCCCGCCTGGTACCTGCGCTTCGTCGACGCCGTGTTCGCCCGCTTCGGGCTGTAGCGCGGCGGCGGCGCTCTGCTATCATCCGGGCGTGATCCCTCCCGTTAGAGGTGCAATGCGCTACGAAGGCAAGGCCAAGAAGGTCTACGCCACCGATGACGAGCGCTACCTGATCGTCGAGTACAAGGACGATGCCACCGCGTACAACGCCGCCAAGCGTGGCACCATCCGCGGTAAGGGGGTGGTGAACAACGCCGTGTCCGGCGTCCTCTTCGAGTTCCTGGCGGGCCACGGGGTGCCGACGCACTACGTGTCACGCCTCTCCGAGCGCGAGCAGCTCGTCGAGGCGGTCACCATCATCCCGCTGGAGGTGATCGTGCGCAACCGTGCGGCCGGCTCCTTCGCCAAGCGCTACGGCGTCGACGAGGGGATGGACCTCGATCCCGTGGTCATCGAGTGGTGCTACAAGAACGACGCCCTCGGCGACCCGCCCCTCAACGACGCCACCGCGGTCGCCCTCAACATCGCCACGCCCGACGAGCTGGAGGCGCTGTTCGAGATGGCTTCCACGGTCAACGACGCCCTCGGCAGCTACTTCGAGGACCGGGGGCTGGAGCTGGTCGACTTCAAGCTGGAGTTCGGCCGCACCGCCGAGGGCAGGCTGGTCCTGGCCGACGAGATCAGCCCGGACACGTGCCGGCTCTGGGATCTGGCGACCGGCGACAGGCTCGACAAGGACCGCTTCCGGCGGGACCTCGGGGACGTGGAGGAGGCCTACCAGGAGGTCTTCCGGCGTGTCGTGGAGGATGCGGCGCCGAAGCCGCTCCACGGCGGTGGGGCGGGCCGTTGAGCGTGCCTACCTACCGCGCTGTCGTCGACGTCCTCCTCAAACGCTCCATCCTCGATCCGCAGGGGCGGGCCGTCGAGGCCACCCTGAGGCGGCTCGGCAACGAGAACGTCGCCGACGTGCGCGTGGGCAAGCGCGTCGAGCTCACGCTGCAGGGCGAGCGCGCGGACGTCGAGCGGCAGCTCGAGCAGATCGCCCGGAACGTGCTATCGAACCCCGTCATGGAGGACGTCGAGATCAACCTCGAGGAGGGCTGAGCGGTGGCGTCCGAGCGGGCGAGCCTTCGGGCGTACGACGGCTTGGAGCTGGCGCTCTACCGCTGGCGCGTGGAAGAGCCGCGGGCCGTGTGCCTGCTGGTACACGGCTATGCGGGGCACGCCGGCCGCTACCGCGCGCTGACCGAGGCGCTGACCGGGCTTGGCGTCGAGACGTTCGCGATCGACCTCCGAGGCCACGGCCGCAGCGGCGGCACGCGGGCGGACGTACGTGACTTCGGGGACTACGTGGCCGACGTAGCGAGCGTGCGCGAGTACGTGGCAGCCGAGCGGCCCGGCCTGATGGCGTGCGTCTTCGGCCACAGCATGGGCGGCACGGTGGCGCTGCGCTTCGCCCTGGAGCGCCCCGAGGCGCTGAACGCGCTCGTCCTGAGCGCGCCGTTCCTTCGCCCCAGCGTGCCGCCGCCGGGTTGGCTCCTGACGGTCGCCGGGATGCTGGCCAGGACCGTGCCCGGGCTGCCGGTCCAGCCTCTCGACGCGCACGTCCTTTCCCGCGACGCGAGCGTGGTCGCGGCCTACCGCAGCGACCCGCTGGTCTACACCGGCCGCGTCAAGGCCCGCATGGGCAACTTCCTCGTGAGCGAGGGTCCACCGCTTGTCGGCCGCGCCGGCGAGCTGCAGATGCCGGTGTTGATCCTGCACGGGGCCGCCGACGCCCTCGCCGATCCCCGTGCGAGCGAGGAGCTGGCCGCGGCGCTTCCGCCCGACCGGGTCAGCCTGAAGCTGTACCCGGGCAGCTTCCACGAGATCCTCAACGACCTCGACGTCGAGCGGGTCCTCGCCGACATCGTCGGCTGGCTGAGCTCGCGGCTCGCCGTCAGTCCGGCAGCACGCGGAACACCAGGAACTTGAGGTAACGTCCCTCCGGGAAGCTCGCCGGCACCGGGTGGTCGGCACCTTGACCGTGCTCGGCGATCAACTGTGCGTGCACGTCGGCAGCCCGCGCAGCCTCGGCCACCAGTCGGTGGAACGCCTCCGGCGACACCTGAGCGGTGCACGAGGAGGTGACGAGCAAGCCGCCGGGCGCGATGGCGCGGAACGCGGCACGGTTGAGCCGCAGGTAGGCGCGCTGCGCACGCCGGCGCTGCTCGGCGTTGTGCGCCAGCGCGGGCGGATCCAGGATCACCATGTCGAAGCGTTCGCCGCGGCGCTCCAGCGCCGGCAGGTAGTCGAACACGTCGGCTGCGACGGCCTGGTGCCGCGCTTCGTCGAGTCCGTTGGCCACGACCGCGCGCGTCGCCTCGGCGAGGGCTTCCTCGGCCACGTCGACGCTGACGGCCTGTACGGCGCCGCCGCCGAGGGCGTAGACGCTGAAGCCGCCGGTGTAGCTGAACAGGTTGAGCACGCGCCTGCCGGACGCGAGCGTCTGGACCAGGGCGCGATTCTCGCGCTGGTCGAGGAACAGCCCCGTCTTCTGGCCGTGGGCCAGGTCGACCTGGAACACGAAGCCGTTCTCGAGCACGCTCTCCCGGGGCGGCGGCAGCTCCCCCCACAACGCCGTGAGCCCCTCGGTGCTGCGCCTGACCACGCCCTTGAGGCCGAGGCGGGTGCCGAGCTCGCGGGCGACGGCCTGCAACAGCCCTTCGACGCTGGCGGCATACGGCTTGACCACCGCGAAGCGCGCGTAGCGGTCGGCCACGATGGCCGGCAGGTAGTCGCCCTCGCCGTGCACCAGCCGGTAGGCGTTGGTGTCGTCGCGCGCGGTCAGCGCAGCCCGCAGCTCCAGCGCCTGCGCCACGCGGCGCTTCAGGAAGGGGCCGTCGAGAATGCCGTCGCGGCGGAACAACCGCACCGCGATCGCCCCCTCGGAATCGTAGAGGCCGTGGGCCACGGCGTTTCCCGCTTCGAGCCGCACCCAGTCGCCACCTTTCAGCCGGTGCCGGGGCAGATGGTTGCGGTAGATCCACGGGTGCCCCGATACCAGCGCCGACTCGAGGCGCGGCCCGAGGTTGAGCGTGGCCAGACTCATGGCGAGACTCCAACGCCGCCGCCGCGCCGGCCGCTCGGTCGCCGCCACGTCGGACGCCGGCGTCCACGCGGCCCCGCGTCCACGGGCGCGCGGTTGCCACGGCCGCGGCTGCCGTGCGTTGCGCCGGTGCATGCCAGGCGCGTCACAGCCCGGCCAGCGCCTTCGCCTGCGACAGGACCGCATCGAACATGGCCGGCGTGAGGCGACCGGTGTTGGTGTTCTGGAAGCTGGGATGGTAGGCGTCCAGCATCGGCGTGGCGCCCGCCGGCTCGTGCCGGGCGCCGTGAGCGAAACGGTACCGGGCCTTGACGACGCTCAGGCCACGCGCCCTCAACAGGTCCAGATAGCTGTCGTGCGCGATCTGTCCCAGAGCCAGCACGAGCCGCAGGCGCGGCAAGCGCTCAACGTCGTGCTCCAGCCAGCGCCGGCAGTTCGCGCGTTCCTCGCCGAGAGGCTTGTTGCCGGGAGGCACGCAGCGAACCGCCGCCGTGATCCACACCCCGCGCAGCCGCAAGCCGTCGCCGCGCGATTCGGACCACGGCCGCGAAGCCAGACTCGCCCGGTGCAGGGCGGGGTAGAGGAAGTCGCCGCTGGCGTCACCCGTGAACATGCGGCCGGTACGGTTGGAGCCGTGGGCGCCGGGCGCCAGCCCGACCAGCACGAGCCGTGCCCGCGGATCGCCGAAGCCGGGCACGGGCCTGGCCCAGTACGACTCTCCGGCGTAGGCGCGCCGCTTCCTGCGACCGACCTCTTCCCGGTAGGCCGCCAGTCGCGGGCAGGCGCGGCAGGTCTCGAGCGCGGGCGGGTAGGCGCCGGCGGCCGTGTCGCTCGTCAACGATCGGCCCCGGCGGTGACGGCATCCGCGATGCGCGTCAGCGCCTCGTCGAGGATGGCGCGGCCGGTGGCGAAGTTGAGTCGGGCGAAGCCCTCACCGCCGCGCCCGAAGGCGAGACCGCTGTTGAGGCCGACCTTGGCGTGCTCGAGCAGTGCCTTTGCGGGGTCGTCGCCGAGGCCGGCGGCGCGGAAGTCCAGCCATGCCAGGTAGGTCGCCTGCGGCGTGTGCAGCCGCACCCCCGTGAGGTCGTTCGCGACCCGCTCCGCCAGGTGTGCGCGGTTCGCGTCGAGGTAGGCGAGGGTGTCGTCGAACCACGGACCGCCCCGTGTGTAGGCGCCGATGGTGGCCGCTTGCGCCAGGACGTTGGGACCCGGCGCCACACCACGAGCAAGCCGGCCGATCCGCTCGAGCACGCCGGGGTTGTGGCTGATCGCGAAGGAGATCCGCAGGCCGGGGATGTTGAAGGCCTTGGAGGGCCCGTACAGCGTCAAGGTGCGAGCGGCGATCTCGTCCCCCAGCCCTGCGATGGGACGGTGCCGCCCGTCGAACAGCAGATCGGCGTGAAGCTCGTCCGACACGATCCACAGGTTGTGCCGAAGCGCCAGCTCCGCCAGCGCCGTCAGCTCACGCTCGGTGTACACGCGCCCCACGGGGTTGTGCGGGTTGCAGAGCATCAACAGCCGCGTGGCCGGCGTGACGGCCTCCTCCAACGCGTCGAAGTCGATGGCGTAGCCGCCGTCGGCGTCGACCATCGGCACCTCCACGGGAACCCGGCCGCTGCTCTCGACGGCGGCCTTGAACGGCGGGTAGAGCGGCGTCAGTAGCAGCGCCTCGTCCCCGGGCCCGGCAAAGGCGCGGACCGCCAGATAGAGCCCCTGGACGGTACTGCCGAGCAGGCGCACCGCCTCTGGCGGTACGCCCAGACCGAAGCGCTCGCCCAGGCGCGCCTGCAGCGCCTCGACCAACCCCGGCAGCCCCTGGGCGAGGCAGTAGCCGAGGTTGTCGCTTTCCGCCTGCGCCCGGATCGCTTCCTTCACGGCATCGGCCAAGGGGAAGTCCATCTCGGCCACCCAAAGCGGGAGCACCTCCGGGCCGTAGTGCGTCCACTTGGCGTTTACCTTGCCCCTGAGCGCGTCGACAGAGAGCGAGTCGTAGGGATGCGTGGGCATGGGGCCGAGTCTACCAGGGGTAGGCGCGACCAGCTGAGTCGTTCGCTCCCGCCGCGAGCCCGGTCGCCTGCCCGGCAACAGTGGCGCGAGGGGCGCCGCGGGTAGACTCGACGGCATGCAGGTTGCGATCATGCCGCCTGAGTGGGCGACACATCTCGTGTC
Organism: uncultured bacterium; assembly: GCA_964407955.1. Lineage (GTDB taxonomy): Bacteria > Deinococcota > Deinococci > Deinococcales > Trueperaceae > JASBRS01. The sequence continues at coordinate 5,609 of CAYOXR010000335.1, forward strand.
GGACCTGGGAGACATGGATCGCAACCCCCGCCGCCTCGCGCCCGGCGTCGATCGCGAGCTCCGGCTGGAGCTTCCCGACGACGTCTACTTCGAGTACGCGTTCCTGGACGAGAGCGGACGCATGTACGCCGACCCCGGCAACGCGCTGCGCGCCGACAACCCCTGGTATCCCCAGGTCAGCGCGGTGCTCGGCCCCGATTACCTACCGGATCCGCTGGCCGACCCCCCCCAGCCCCCCGCCCCCGCCGTGGTCGATCGACTGCGTGTGCAGAGCGCGACGCTGCACCAGCAGCGTCGCGTCATCGTGGCGACCCCCGCCGGCTACGAGAAGCAGGCACTCCCTCTCGTACTGGTGCAGGACGGTATCGCCTTCTACCGCCTCGCTCGGCTGTCCGACGTGCTGGCGGCTCTGCTAGCCGCCGGTGAGGCGCGGCCGGCGCGCGTCGCCTTCGTCGAGCCCGTCGAGCGCTCGCGCGAGTACGCCTACCACGAGGGATACCTGCGGTTCGTCACGAACGAGCTCCTGGCCGAGCTCGACCGGCGCTACCCGATGGCGGACGAGCTGGTGGCGGCCGGTGCCAGCCTGGGCGGGTTGTTCAGCGCCTTCCTGGCGCTGTCGCGGCCGGACCTGGTCCGCACCGTGGTCACCTTCTCGGGCGCCTTCGTCGGCCATCCGGAGGCGCGGGACTTCTACGCCGGGCGGCGCTCGTTCGTCGCGGAGAGTCTGGAGCGGGGGGTCCCCGAAGGGCTGCGCTGGTACGCCGAGTGCGGGACCTTGGAGTGGCTGACGAGCGCGAACCGCCGCGTGATCGCGGCGCTCGAGGCCGCCGGGGCGCCCTACGCGTACACGGAGCGCAACGCGGGACACAACTGGACGAACTGGCGCAATGGCCTCGCCGAAGCGCTTCGCTTCGCGTTGAAGCCCTGAGCCGGGCGGCGCCAACCGCCCCGTCGGAGGCGTACCGGCGGGCGTTAGCATGGTGTCGGTCGGTCGGCGGCCGCTGGCCGTCACCTTGGAGGAACCATGGATCACCGCATCGAGAAGGACACGCTGGGCGAAGTCCGGGTGGCGTCGGACCGCTACTGGGGGGCGCAGACCCAGCGCTCCCTGGAGAACTTCCCCATCGGGGGCCAGCGCATGCCGGTGGAGATCATCCGCGCCTTCGCCGTGCTGAAGAAGGCGGCGGCGAAGGTGAACGGCGAGTTGACGGACCTCCCCGAGGACAAGGTGGACGTCATCGTGCGCGTCTGCGACGAGATCCTGGCGGGCGAGCTCGACGAGCACTTCCCGTTGGTGGTGTGGCAGACGGGCTCGGGCACACAGTCGAACATGAACGTCAACGAGGTGATCTCGAACCGGGCGATCGAGATCCTCGGCGGCGAGCTCGGTAGCAAGACGCCGATCCACCCCAACGACGACGTCAACAGGTCCCAGTCATCCAACGACACCTTCCCCACGGCCATGCACATCGCGGCTTACACCGCGCTGGTCGAGCACACGCTGCCGCGGTTGAGAGAGCTTCAGCAGGCGCTCGCAGCCAAGGCGGGCGAGTTCACGGACATCGTGAAGATCGGGCGGACCCACCTGATGGACGCCACCCCGCTGACCCTGGGACAGGAGTTCAGCGGGTACGCCACGCAGGTCGAGAAGGGCATCGAGACCATCACACACAGCCTCACGCACGTGCGCGAGCTGGCGCTCGGCGGCACGGCCGTGGGCACCGGCCTCAACACCCCGCCCGGCTTCGCCGTGCGCGTCGCCGAAGTCATCGCCGAGCTCAGCGGCCACCCCTTCGTCAGCGCCGAGAACAAGTTCGAGAGCCTCAGCGCTCACGACGCCGTGGTCGAGGCCTCCGGCGCGCTGAAACGGGTGGCCGTCAGCCTGCTGGCGGTGGCCAACAACATCCGGCTGCT
>CAYOXR010000336.1:0-4820 GCA_964407955.1 uncultured bacterium
CCACGCCGCGGGTCACCCCCCCGGCGCAGCCGCACGGCGTCTGGCGGCTGGAGGCGCGGGTGCGCACCGCCCGCTTCGATCCCGACGCTCACGCCTGGCGCACGGAGGTGAAGGGCGTCACCTACCACGGCCTGGAGGTAAGACGCACCGCGCGCGGCTGGCGTGCCCGCGTGATCCTCGACGTGTGAGCAACGCGCCCCGGCGGCGCACGCCCCGCTGAGGAAGGGGGGACCATGACCGCGCAGCTGAGCTTCGAGGCGGTCGGCACGCATCGCTACCGCATCGGTCGCCACGGCCGCATGCGGGTCGACGCCGTGTTCTACGCCTCCCCCGCGGTGCTGGCCGTCCTCGAGCAGGAGAACTACCAATCGCTCACCCAGCTGGTCAACGTGGCGTCGCTGCCCGGCATCGTCGAGCCGGCACTGGCCATGCCCGACATCCACTGGGGCTACGGCTTCCCGATCGGCGGCGTGGCCGCCTTCGATCCTGCGGCGGGCGGCGTGGTGAGCCCCGGCGGCGTCGGCTACGACATCAACTGCGGGGTGCGGCTGCTCGCTTCGGCGCTCGACGAGGCGGACCTGTCCCCGCATGCCGAGCGACTGGCCGACGCGCTGTTCAGGCGCGTCCCCGCCGGCGTGGGCTCGCGGCGTCAGGCCGAGCGGCTGCGCCCGGACGAGCTCAAGCGCGTGCTGGCCGAAGGTGCGGCGTTCATGGTGGCTCGCGGGCACGGCGAACCTGCGGACCTGGCGCACACCGAGTCCGGCGGACGGCTGCCCGATGCCGACCCCGACGCGCTGTCGCCGCGAGCGATCGAGCGCGGGCTGCCGCAGCTCGGCAGCCTGGGCAGCGGCAACCACTTCCTCGAGGTGCAGGTGGTCGACACGGTGTACGACCCGGTCGCCGCCGACGCCATGGGTCTGACCACCGGAACGGTGACGGTGCTCATCCACACCGGCTCGCGCGGGCTCGGGCACCAGGTGTGCAGCGACTACGTGGAGCGCTTCCTGGACGCCGCGCCGCGCTACGGCATCGAGCTTCCCGACCGGCAGCTCGCCGCCGCACCGGCCGGCAGTCCCGACGGCCGCGCCTACCTGAGCGCCATGGCGGCCGCCGCCAACTTCGCGTTCGCCAACCGCCAGCGCCTCACCGCCAGCGTGCGCGAGGCCTTCGAGGATGTCGGCTTCGCGCCACGCGAGCACGGCTTGCGCGTCGTCTACGACCTCGCGCACAACAACGCCAAGCGCGAGGAGCACGGCGGCCGCCACTTGCTCGTGCACCGCAAGGGCGCCACACGCGCCTTCGGCCCGGGGCACGCCGAGCTTCCGGCCGCCTACCGCGGGGTCGGCCAGCCGGTGTTCGTCCCCGGCGACATGGGCCGCTACTCGTACGTGCTGGTGGGAACGGAGGGCGCCATGACGCAGACCTTCGGCTCCAGCTGCCACGGTGCCGGGCGCCGCTTGAGCCGCCACCAGGCCAGGAAGGAGGCGCGCCACCGCGACCTGCTGGCGGAGCTGGATGCACTGGGCGTGGTGGTGCGGGCGGCCAGCCGCGCCACCGTGGCCGAGGAGATGCCGGAAGCCTACAAGGACGTCGCCGACGTGGTCGACACCGTGCACGCCGCCGGCATCGGGCGGAAGGTGGCTCGCCTGCGGCCGCGGCTGGTGATCAAGGGCTGAGCGCCTATCCGGGCCGCCGCCGGCGCAGCTCTCCCGCTGCCACCTGCGCCGCCAGGCGCAGCACCTCGTGGCGGCGGCCGGAGTAGACCGGCGCGCCGTAGCCGATTCGCTGTAGCGTCTCCCGCAGGTAGCGGTCGGTGGCCAGCACGTCGACGTAGGGCCCGACCGTGGCGGCCATCACCAGGTCCGCGAGGTCGCTGGGCCGCGGCTCGCGCTCCGCGTCGAGGGAGCGGAAGGCGAGCAGCCGCACCAGCAGCCGCGCGAAGGGGAGCGTCAGCGCCGCCTCGTGGCTGACGGTGATGCGTGCGGCCAGAGCGTCGCGCAGAACCTGACAGCGGTCGAAGAAGCCGCCGGCCAGGGGCACCGCCAGCAGCGCCTCGAGCTCGCCGAGATCGGCCGGCCGCTGCCAGTCGCCGCCTCGGGCGAGCAGGTCGCGCCGGTCCAGACCAGCGCCCGCCCGGGCGCGCCGCGCCTGCCGCGCCACCACCTCCTGCCACGGACGCACCCAGCGGCCGTCGGAGAACTCCGCGAACAGCCCCTGCAGCACCGGCAGCAGGTAGCCGCCGCGGGTCTCGAGCACGTGGAAGGGGCTGGGCGGGATACGCGGACGGGACCGCGGCGCGCGCTCGCGCGCCCCGTGCAATGCCCGATAGAGCTCGCCGAAGTGCTCGTTGCCGGACTGCCCGAGGAGGTACTTGGCGACGCGCGAGGCGTAGTTCTGGTCGAGGTAGACGAGCATGCGCCCTCCGCGTCAGGGTAGCCGCCGAGCGCGCATGGCTCCAGGGCGTTGCCGCCGTGCCGGCGCCGCGCGCCCCGCCTGCGCCGACCGGGCGGACGGCCGCCTACACGCTGCCCGGAGCCGCCTTGTCGGGGTAGAAGCACTCGCCGCTCTCGGCGCGCGCCAGCAGCCCCTCGGCCGGGCGGAAGCGCTCGCCGTGGCGCTCGCTCAACGCCTTCAGACGCGCCACCAGGTCGGCCGCCCCGACGGCGTCGGCGTAGAAGAAGGGCCCTCCCAGGAAGGGCGGGAAGGCGAAGCCGAACACCGCGCCGACGTCGCCGTCGACCGGCGAGCGCAGCACGCCTTCGTCCAGGCAGCGCACCGCCTCGTCGATCATCGACAGCACCAGGCGCTCCTGCACCTCCGAGGCGTGCAGGGCGCGGCGGGCGCCGAGGCCGGCGGCGGCGTACACGCCCCGGTCGACCTCGCGACCGCGGCGGCCGCTCGGATAGCGATAGAAGCCCTTGCCGCCCTTGCGCCCCACGTAGCCGGCCGCGACCAGGCGCTTCAGGGCGTCGTCGGGTGGCATGCCGCGCTCGGCGAAGAGGGCCTCCAGAACGGTGTGGATCTTCGCGCCGACATCGATGCCTACGTCGTCGAGCAGCGCAAACGGCCCCTGCGGGAAGCCGTACGCGCGCATGGCGCCGTCGACGAGGGTCACGTCGGCCCCCTCGCGCAGGCAGGTCATCGCTTCGGCCATGTAGCGTGACAGCACGCGCGTGGTGTAGAAGCCGGGGCCGTCGCGCACGGTGATCACCGTCTTGCCCTGGCGAAGCCCGACCGCCACCGCCGTGTCCAACGCCCACTCGGCGGTGGCGTCGGTCTGGATGACCTCGAGCAGCGGCATGCGCGGCACCGGCGAGAAGTAGTGCATGCCGAGCACCGCCTCGGGGTGGGTGGCGGCCTCCGCCAGACTGGCGATGGGGATGGCGGACGTGTTGCTGGCGAAGACGTGGCCTTCCGGCGCCTGAGCCTCCACCGCGCGCAGCACCTCGCGCTTGAGCTCGGGATCCTCGAGGACCGCCTCGATGGTGAGCTGCGCAGCGGCGAACGCCCGGTCGTCGTCCACCAGCGCCACGCGTTCCACCGCACGGTCGCGTTCGAAGGCGCTCAGGCCCCTGCCCAGCCGCCGCGACAGGCCGCGATAGACGCTGCCCTTGCCGCGCGCCGCGAGCTCGAGCTCGCGGTCCTTGAGAAGCACCCGCAGCCCCGCCTGCGCGCTGACCTGGGCGATGCCCGCCCCCATGAGCCCGGCTCCCACCACCCCCAGCGTGCCGACGTCGCGCGACTCGGCGCGCCCGGCGAAGGGGTTCTTGCGCGCGCTGGACTGGGCGAAGAACAGGTGGATGAGGGCGCGCGCCTCGGGCGTGAACAGCAGCTCCGCGAACGCCTGCGCCTCGGCCTCGAGGCCCGCGGCACGGCCGCGCTCGACGCCGACGCGCATGGCGCGGACGATGCGCTCGGGCGCAGGGTAGTGCCCGCCGGAGGCGCGGGCGACCTGGCCGCGCGCGCTGCGCCACACCAGCGGCCGCGCCGCTGCGCTGGCCAGCAACGCATCCCGCGTCCGGCGCCTCACCTTCGGCCGTCGCCAGCTTCCCGCGGCCAGTCCGCGAGCGGCGGCGATCGCGCCCTCCAGCACCGCCTCGCGCGGCACCGTCACGTCGACCAGACCGACCCTGCGGGCACGGCGGGCGTACAGGCTGCGGCCGGTCAGCGCCATGTCGAGGGCGGTCGGCAACCCCACGCGCGCCGGCAGGCGCTGGGTGCCGCCCAGTCCCGGCAGCAGGCCGAGGCGCACCTCGGGGAACGCGAAGCGGGTCGACGGGTGGTCGCTGGCGACGATGGCCCGGCAGGCCAGCGCCAGCTCCAGGCCACCGCCCATGCAGGCGCCGTGCACCGCCGCCGCCACCGGCTTGCTGCCGCCTTCCAGGCGGGCCAGCAGCGCGTGCCCCTCGCGCACCACAGCCTGCACCTCGTCGACGCTCGTGTAGTCGAGGAACTCGTGGACGTTCGCGCCCGCCAGGAAGCCGCGCGGGCTGCGGCTGGCGATGACCGCGGCCTTCACGGCGTCGTCCTGCTCGAGCTCGCCGAGCAGCTCCGAGAAGCGGGCCAACAGCCCGGCGCTCAGGGTGTTGACGCTGTCGCCGGCAGGATCGAGCCACAGCACGGCGACGTCGCCGGCGCGCTCGAGCTCGACGCGGCTCATGCGCCCGCTCCCGGCCGGGCGTCTGCGCGCGTGCCCCGGGCGCTCATGCCGGCCCCCGCTCGAGCAGCATGGCGTGCCCCTGGCCGCCGGCGGCGCAGGCGGTCACCAACGCCAGCTGCCCGCCCTCGTGCTCCAGCCGATGCACCGCGGTGTTGACGAG
>CAYOXR010000337.1:0-2521 GCA_964407955.1 uncultured bacterium
CAAGATCTTCGTTCAGCCGCTCGATCAGGTGGTTCGCATACGCACCGGCGAGCGTGACGTCGACGCGCTCACGCCCGTCGGCGTGCCGGAGGGGCTGCCGGTCTGAGCCGCCGCCCGCCCATTGGGCGGCCGGCCGACGACGCGCCGGCCCCTACGCGGGCCAGGCGCGCAACGTCCTAACGGACACCGCGCGACCGGAGGACGGCCCGGCCGCGTGGTGTCCATTTCGCAGTGGTCAACGGACCACGTCTGATCCGACGCCACCGACAATAAGTGCGGCCCTTGTGCATGGCGTTACGATGAAAGGCGCCAAGCGTGCAAGTCGGCTTTGACGGTGTGACATCGGCATGCTAGCCTCTGGCATCGGGCGGCCCGGCGCCGCCGGGAGGTCCGCATGACACGCCGTCCACCCCCTACCGCGCTGGCACCGTGCGCCGGCCACGCTCGCCGGCGGTTGCCGCTTGGCGCCGCCATGCTGGCCGCGCTCGGCGGCGGCGTGGCGATGGCGCAGGACCCCGTGAGCGCGCCGGCGGTGCCCGCCGGCGACATCGCCTGGATGATGACCTCGAGCGCCCTGGTCCTGCTGATGGTGGTGGGGCTGGCCTTCTTCTACGGTGGGCTGGTGCGGCGCAAGAACGTGCTCAACACCATGATGATGAGCTTCGTCTCGCTGGGCGTGGTGGGGCTGACCTTCGCCGCGGTGGGCTACTCGCTGGCGTTCTCCGGGCACTCGGCCATCGTCGGGAGCCTCGCCCACGTCGGCCTGCGCGGCCTGGCAGCCGGCGGCGGCAGCGGCCTGCCCGGGCTGCTCGCCTTCGCCTTCCAGGCGACCTTCGCCATGATCACGGCGGCCCTGATCTCCGGTGCCGTCGTCGAGCGCATGCGTTTCGGCCCCTACATGCTCTTCATCGCGCTGTGGAGCGTGCTGGTCTACGCCCCCATCGCCAAGTGGGTGTGGGGCGGCGGCTTCCTCCAGCGCATGGGCGCGCTCGACTTCGCCGGCGGCACGGTCGTGCACATCAACGCCGGCGTGGCCGCCGCGGTGCTCGCCCTCGTCCTCGGAAGGCGGCGCGACTACGGGCGCAAGGCGATGCTGCCCCACCAGGTTCCACTGACGCTGCTCGGCGCGGGCCTGCTGTGGTTCGGTTGGTTCGGGTTCAACGCCGGCAGCGCGCAGGCAGCCGACGCCACCGCCGTTCTGGCCTTCGTGAACACCCTGCTGGCGCCCGCCGCGACGCTGGTGGTGTGGGCGCTTCTCGACCTGGCGCGCGGCGGCCGCGCCACCGCCGTCGGCCTGGCTACCGGCGTGGTGGTCGGGCTGGTGGCGATCACGCCCGCGGCCGGGTTCGTCTCGCCCGCCGGCGCGCTGGCCATCGGGGCGCTGGCCACCGTGCCCAGCTACCTGCTCATCCTGTGGCGCGCCCGCAGCCGGCTCGACGATGCCCTCGACGTGTTCTCCGCCCACGGCATCGGCGGCATCAGCGGCGCGCTCCTCACCGGCCTGTTCGCCAGCAAGGCCTGGGGCGCCCCCGTGAACGGTGGGCTCGCGCAGCTCGGCGTGCAGGCGCTGGCGGTGGTCACCGCGATCGGATTCAGCGCGCTGGGCACGCTGGTGATCGCCCGCGTGCTGGCGGCGTTCACGCCGCTGCGAGCGGACGCCGACAGCGAGGCGCAGGGGCTCGACGTGGCCATGCACGGCGAGGAAGCGTACACCGACGGCGAGGGCGCCCTGCTGATGCCCGTCTCGCGGCTCGAGCCCAAGCCGGCCGCCGTCGCCACCGCCAGGAGCGAGGCATGAAGCTCATCACCGCGGTCGTGCGCAAGGAACGGCTCAACGACGTGCTGTCGGCGCTCTTCCAGGCCAAGATCTACGGCGTCACGGTCACCCCGGTGCGCGGCCACGGCGGCGAGCGCGAGCCGGTGCAGACCTACCGCGGCATGACCGTGAAGATGGAGCTGGTGGAGAAGGTGCGGCTCGACATCGGCGTCACCGAGCCGTTCGTGGAGCCCGCCGTGGAGGCCATCCAGCGCGGCGCACGCACCGGTTCGGTCGGCGACGGCAAGATCTTCGTGATCCCGGTGGACCGCGTGGTGCGCATCCGGACCGGCGAGACCGACGCCGCCGCCGTCACGCCCCGGCCGGAGACGACGACGCAGGGCGACCCGCTGGACGCCGAGCCGGCGTAGACGCTCCCTGCGTCCAGGCGACCCGGCACGGCCGCACGAGGGCCGCGCTAGTCGCCGCCCGACTGCAGCAACCAGCCGGTCTGCGCCGGCAGGCGCGAGGTGCCTGGCACGAGCTCGAGCGACTCGCCTGACTGCAGCTCCCGGAAGCGCCCACGCAGCGGCGCGTCCGCCGGCAGCTCAGCCGCCTCGGTTCCGACGTTGACCACCACCAGCAGCCGTTCATCGCCGCCCGTGCGCGCATACGCGAGCACGGTTCCGTCGGCGAGCAGCACCTTCGTGTCGCCGCGCCTGAGCGCCGCGTGATCGCGGCGGAGCCCCGCCAGGCGCGTCAGGC
>CAYOXR010000338.1:0-1856 GCA_964407955.1 uncultured bacterium
CGAAGTGATCACCGAGCACGTCGCGCCGGGGCGCTGGCGTGACGTGCGGTCCCCCGATGCACGCGAGCTGGACGCGACGACGGTGTTGAGCCTGGCGCTCCAGCGGGCGTCGGCCAAGGTGCGCTCGGGACCGCCAGTGGACGACAAGCGCGATCTACGGCTCGACGTCTGGGCCGGCGTTCTCCCCCTGCACCTCCAAGCCGGCGTGCCGGAAGCCGACGCCCACGTGCCCGCCGGCGTCGACGCCCCGGACCATGTCCTGAACTGGATCATGTATCGAAGTCTTGAACCGGACGAGGTCTCGAACGACGGGCCGGGCTGAGCGCAAGGCCCGCGCTCGCTCGCCGCGCGGCTACGGCCGGGCCGGGCTCAGTGCGGGAACACCGGCAGGTCCAGCGCCGCCAGATCCGCGTAGGCGACCCGCCAACCGGCGCTCGTGTGCGTGGCCGTGACGCTGCCCTGACGAACCAGCGTGCGCTGCGCGCCGCCCGCGTCGATCACCGCCGTGAGCTTGAAGGCCAGCCGCGCGTTGGTCTTGCTCAGCGAGACGACGCTGGGGCTCAACGTGAACCTCGAGAGCGTGGGCCCGCCCGTGGCGGCGAAGGTGCCGGGTGCGCCCGTGAGGAACCGCAGGCTCCAGGCCGGATCGCCGCACTTCAGCCCCTCGAAGACCTGCCGCAGCGCGTTCACGCTCAGGTAGCGCGGGTCCGGCGGATATCCGACGAAGATACCGGTGCGCGCCACCTTCGCGACCGCCGCGGCCGCCCAATGGCAGGGGGGCACGTCGGCGAAGGCGGGCGCTCCGCCCGCCGCGTCGGAGCCGGCCGCATTGGAGCCGCCCGTCGCGCCCGCCGCGTTGGCAGCCGCTGCGCCGGCACCCTGGGCCAGGGCGGTTCCCGCACCGGCCACGGCCGTCAGCATCACGCCCGCCGCCACGAGGATCAGTAACCGTTTCACGGCTCAAGGGTAGGTCACGCGCCGCCGAAGCGCTGCGGCGTCGGACACGAATGCTTGTCACCGCCCTGGGCTGAGGCGCGGCCACGCCTGCCTGCGCAGCCGGCCCCGCTCAGCCCAGGTACTCCTCGCGCAGCGGCGAGAAGATCTCGATGACCACGCTGTCTTGCAGCACCTCCAAGCTGTGCTCGACGCCGCCGGGAATGCACCAGCTGTCACCGGGCCCAACGCTGGACACGTCGCCCGCGATGGTGAAGCGCATGGCGCCTTCCAGCAGGACCCCCGTCTGCTCGTGCGGGTGGCTGTGAAGCGGCAGTGAGCTCCCCGCTGCCAGGCGGAAGCGAACCATGTTGGTGTTCGCACCGTGCACCAGGTTCTGCATCACGATGCCCTCAGCCATCTGCCTGAACCCGTCCTCCGTGCGTTTGGCGATCATGCACGAGGATACGCCGGGGCGTCGAACGCGGCTCGCGGCACTGCCGGCGCCGACCACCCGCGCCGCCGAAGGCACGTTTCGACGACGCTCAGGCAACCCGGCTTCGGCCCGAGCATGCGCCCCGGCGCCCAGCCGGCAGCAGGCGGCCTGCCGCACCGCCCGGCGGTACCCGCGCCGTGCACGCGATCCGTTGTCGATGACGGCACCCGGCAAGGCGGGAGGGGCCATACTGGGCCCGGCAAGCGCGCCCGGGCCACCGTGCCGGGCGTCGGTGAGGAGGTTCCGTCATGGTCAAGGTGTCGGTGCAGGGCAGCGCCCTGGCGTTCGATGTCGAAGGGCTCGACAAGATCCTTGCCTTCCGGGGCCATCTGGAGGTGCCGCTTCGCCACGTACGAGAAGCGCGGGCGGATCCCTCCGCGGCACGGGAATGGCGAAAGCTCAAGCTGGTGGGCGCGAACGTGCCCGG
>CAYOXR010000339.1:0-5356 GCA_964407955.1 uncultured bacterium
CAGACCCGCGAGCTCGGCGCGCGCTGGCCCTGGGTGCAGGTGTTCGAGAACAAGGGGGCGCAGATGGGTGCCAGCAACCCGCACCCGCACGGCCAGGTGTGGGCGCTCGACGCACTCCCCTCCGAGCCGAGCAAGGAGGACGCCCGGCAACGCGCCTACCACCAGGAGAGCGGCCGCTGCCTGCTGCTCGATTACGCCGGCCTCGAGCTCCAGGCCGGCGAGCGCGTCATCGTGGACAATCCGCACTGGCTGGCGGTCGTCCCCTACTGGGCGGCGTGGCCGTTCGAGGTGCTCATCCTCCCCGCCCGGCGGCGGGTGGGGCGCCTGAGCGACCTCGACCAGGAGGAGCGCCAAGCGCTGGCCGAGCTCCTCAAGGTGCTGCTGGTCAAGCTCGACAACCTGTTCCAGACGCCGTTCCCCTACTCCTTCGGCTGGCACGGCGCGCCCTTCCTCGAGCAGGATCCCGGCCACTGGCAACTGCACGCGCACATCTTCCCGCCGCTGCTGCGATCGGCCACGGTCCGCAAGTTCATGGTCGGCTTCGAGATGCTGGGCGAGCCGCAACGCGATCTCTCCCCCGAGCAGGCGGCCGAGCGGCTTCGCGAGCTCTCCAACGTGCACTTCCGGGTCCGCCGCTGATGGCGGGCGCCCTACCCGACGTGGAGGCGGCCTTCGCGGCGCGCTTCGGCGCGCCCCCGGCGGCGGTGGTGCGTGCACCCGGGCGCGTCAACCTGGTGGGCGAGCACACCGACTACAACGACGGTTTCGTGCTCCCCATGGCCATCGACCGGGAGGTGCGCATCGCGCTGCGCCCACGCGCGGATGACATCGTGGCCGTGGCCGCACTCGACCTGGCCGAGGAGGCGCGCTTCCGCTTGAGCGCGCTGACGCCCGGCGAGGGCTGGGCCGAGTACGTCAAGGGCGTGGCTTGGGCGCTGTTGGAGAGCCGCGCCAGCCTTGCCGGCTGGGAGGGAGTGCTGGCCGGCGACGTACCCGTCGGCGCGGGGCTGTCGTCCTCGGCGGCGCTGGAGCTTGCGGCGGCGCGCGCGTTCCAGGCGGTGTCGGACTTCGCCTGGGAGCCCGCACGCATGGCGAGATCCTGCCAGCGAGCCGAGAACGCCTGGGTGGGGGTCCAGTCCGGCATCATGGACCAACTCATCTCCGCCCTGGGCGAGGAGGGAAGCGCGCTCCTGCTCGACTGCCGTTCGTTGGCGAGCGAAGCGGTGCCGCTGCCGGCCGGTCACGTGGTGATGGTGCTCGACACCGGCACTCGCCGGGGGCTGGTGGGCTCGGCCTACAACGAGCGGCGCGAGCAGTGCGAGGTCGCCGCAAGGCACTTCGGCGTGCGCGCGCTGCGCGACCTCACGCCCGAGGCGCTGGCGGCGGGCGCGACCGGCCTGGAGGCACTGCCTCTGAAACGCGCCCGCCACGTGGTGAGCGAGAACGCCCGCACGCTGGCCGCGGCCGAGGCGATGCGCCGCGGCGACGCGCATGCCCTCGGCCGCCTCATGACCGCGTCGCACGTGAGCCTGCGCGACGACTTCGAGGTGTCGTCCGGCGCCCTCGACGCCATCCAAGGCTGCGCGCTGGCCCAGCCCGGCTGCCTGGGCGCGCGCATGACCGGCGCCGGCTTCGGCGGCTGCGCCGTGGCGCTGGTCGAGGAGTCCGCCGTCGATGCCTTCGTCGCGGGCGTGAGCAGCTGTTACGACAGAGGCGGGCGCCACGCCGATCTCTACCTCTGCCACCCGGCGGCCGGCGCCAGCCGGCTGCGCTGAGAGCCGCCTCCGCTCAGCGGCGGGCCGGTAGGCAGAACACCGCGCCCTCGCCCACCAGGGCGTCGACCTCGGCAGGCGTCATGCCCAGTTCGTCCTGCAGCACGGCGCGGCTGTGCTCGCCCAGGCGCGGGGGCACCGGCGCCGCGCCCGCCTTCGGCGTCAGCGGCAACGGTCGGCCGTCCGGGCCCCGGACGTGCCACAAGGGACTGCCGACCATGCGCACGGTGTCCGCCTGGGCGTGCGGGCCGGCCACGATGACGCCGCGGGCCTGCGCCTGGACGTCGGCGAGCGCCTCCGGGAGGGTGGCGACCGGGGTGGCCGGCACACCGGCTTCGCGCAGCGAAGCCAACCAGGCGTCCCGCGGGCGGGTGGCGAGCCTCTCGGCAAGTAGCGGCACCAACGTCTCGCGGGCCTGCACGCGCTCCGCGTTGGTGGCGAAGCGCGCGTCATCGCCCAGGGCCTCGAGCCCCAGGACGCGGCACAGGCGCCGGAACTGCGCGTCGTTGCCGACGTTGATCATGAGCGCGCCGTCGGCGGCTTCGAAGACCTGGTAGGGCACGATGCTGGGGTGCGCGCTGCCCAGCCGTGCAGGCGCCTCGCCGGTGGCCAGCGCGTTCTGCGCCTGATTGACCAGGCTGGCCAACGCCACCTCGAAGAGCGACACGTCCAAGTGCGCGCCGACGCGGCTCCGAGCGCGGGCCAGTAGTGCCGCCAGGATGCCGGACGCGGTGTGCGCGCCCGTGAGCACGTCGATCCATGCCACGCCGAGCTTCACCGGGGGCCCGTCGGCCTCGCCGGTGAGCGCCATCAGCCCGCTGAACGCCTGCATGGCGGCGTCGTAACCGGCCTCGTGCGCGCGTGGTCCGTCCTGACCGAAGCCGGTGATGGAAGCGTAGACGACGCCGGGGTTGTCGGCCGCGACGCTGGCGTAGTCGAGCCCGTAGCGTGCCAGGTCACCGACCTTGAAGTTCTCGACGACGACGTCGGCGCGCGCCGCCAGGCGACGCACCGCGTCGCAGGCACGTGGGTGCTTGAGGTCGAGCGCCACGCTCTGCTTGCCGCGGTTGACCGACAGGAAGTAGGCGCTCTCCTCGCCGACGAACGGCGGGCCCCAGCCTCGGGTGTCGTCGCCTCGCGTCGACTCCACCTTCACCACGCGCGCGCCCAGGTCGGCCAGGAGCTGCGTGCAGTAGGGTCCGGCCAGCACGCGGCTGAGGTCGAGCACGAAGATGCCGTCGAGCACAGTGCTGGCAGTCTATCCCGGCGCCCCGCTCGGGCGCCCCCGGCTCCGGACGCGGCGACACCGCGGCTCGCGTCGCGCCGAAGCGCGGCTCGCGCGCGGCAGGGTCAGCCGCCGGTGTCGCCCGGCGACCGGCCTCGCCCGCTCGGCAGCCTCAGCTTGCGAGCAAGTCCTGGACAGGGAGGAAGTTGATCAGGGTGACGTCGACGCTCTTCGAGCCCGGATCACCCGGGTTCAGCAGGTAGCGGTAGGTGCCGATCGAGCTGATGCGCACCTCGGCGTCCACGGGGGCGACCTCGTCCTTCCCGGGATCCTCCAGGCTCCCCTGAAAGCGCACCGTGCGGTCGTCCGCGTGCGCGGCGCGCAACGCCTCCAGATCGGCCGCGCCGTTCGAACTGCTCAGTTCGCGGCGCCAGCTGCCCGCGAAGCCGAGCACCTGACCGTGCTGGCCACGCCAGACCCGCAACGAGCCGACGCCGGTCTGGCCCGCCAAACGGGCGCCCCCCGGCGCGGCGCCGTTGCTTCCGGGGCCGTTGCTTCCGGGACCGTTGTCCTCGCCGCCGCTGATTCCGACGTTGGGTGCTGTGTTGACGCTGGCCATGGTCGTTCCCCTTCCGACGGGATCTCACCCGTAGGGCGGACGCCGCTTGGCGACGGCCCTGCGCCGCCGATGGGGCCTCCGTCCATTGCAGGTGGAGGTGACGCTCCGGTTGTGAGGGCGGGACGTGCGCTGCGCCGCAGCCAGGCTGTCCCGGTCCGCGACGACCGCGCCTCGCACGCGCCGACACGCCGCTGGGCAGCCGTGCGGTCGAATCGGGTCCAGTCGCGCGTCGTCACCTTAGCGCCGGCAGGTGTGAAACGCATGTTGATTCCATGTGGAAGCGTGGGCTCGTCCGCAACGAGACCGACGTGGCGCTCGAAGCGGCCGGCGCGCCCCGCCGCCCACGAAGCCGGGCCCGCGAAACCAGGCCCGGAGAACTAAGCCCGGAGAACTAAGCCCGGACGGTCACGGGGACACGCCGGGCGGAAGCTTCACCGGCGTCGCGGGCCCGCGCCCCAGCACCGCCAGCAGGCGGTCCGGCCGCCCCGTGATGATGCCGTCGACGCCCATGGCGATGAGCCGCTTCATGTCGGCGGTCTGATCGATCGTCCAGACGTGCACCAGCACCCCGCGATCGTGCGCGGCCCGCACGAAGTGCCGCGTCACCACCGTGAGCGACCCCTGCGACTCGGGCACCTGCAGTGCATCGGTCGGCGGGGTGTAGAGGCGAGCCAGGTGGGCACGTGCCAGCACGTAGAAGAGCTTGATCTCGGTGGGATCGCCGGCCGTGGCCACGCCGGGGCAATCGCGCCGGAACGCGCGGATCGCCTTGGGGTGGAACGACACCACCATGACGGTGTCGCTGCGCCGCTCGGCCTCGATCAGCCGGCACAGGTCTGCGGCCACCTTGGTGCTGTCCGGCTTGATCTCGACGTTGATGGGCTTGCCGGGGAAGGCATCGAACACGGCCTTCAGGGTGGGGACGGTGATCCCCAGGCCTCGGTAGGGGTGGGTCTTGCCGCCGTCCGCCGTCCAGCCGTAGCCCGCGTCGAGCCCCTGGACCTGCGCCAGCGTCAGGTCGGCGACGGCGCCGGTACCATCGGTGGTGCGGTCGACGGTGTCGTCGTGGATGACCACGATGTGGCCGTCCTTGGTCTCGTGCACATCGAGCTCGAGCACGTCCGCGCCGATGGCCGCGGCGTGTCGGAAGGCGTACAACGTGTCGCCGGGCCAGAGGCCGTCGCCCCCTTGATGGGCGAGCACCGCCACGCCTCGCGGGAGGTGGGCGAGGTAGGGAGCGGGCGAGCGCGGCTTGCTCAGCCCCGCCAGCAGCAAGTAGGCCGCGGCCAGCACCACCACGACGGCGAACACCACACGGAAGACGCGCATGTCACCCTCCCGGAACGGTCTCGGTCCAGTCTAGCGGCCAGCGCGGCCGCAAACGGACCGTGCCCCGGCGAACGTCGCCGGGGCACGGGGTTGATTCTGTGGGGCGCGGCCCTCAGTCGAGGAAGTCGCGCAGCTTGCGGGTGCGGCTCTCGTGGTACTTGAGCTTGCGCAGCGCCTTGTTCTCGATCTGCCGGATGCGCTCGCGCGTCACGCCGAAGTGGCTGCCGACCTCTTCGAGGGTGTGCTCGCGACCGTCCACCAGACCCTTGCGGAGCTTCAGCACCATGGCCTCGCGCTCGTTGAGCTTGCCGAGCGCCTCCTCCAGCTCTTCACTGAGGATGATCTTGCTGGCCTGGTCCACCGGCGACTCGACGTTGTCGTCGGGGATGAAGTCGCCGTAGAAGCTGTCCT
>CAYOXR010000340.1:0-2127 GCA_964407955.1 uncultured bacterium
TTAGCCAGTCTGGGTTTACCCATTGCCGGGCTCTTATCAGATGAGCCCCTGGAAACGGTGGTTGCCAGACTGGAGAAACTGGAGCAGGTTGCCGGAGAGCTAGGCTCAACGCTGCCGGCGTCATCCCCATCATCTTCGCCGTGGCCATCCTCATCCTGCCGCAGACGCTGATCGGCGCCTTCCCGAACAAGGCCTGGCTGCAGGCCATCGGCTCGTGGTTCAACCTGCAGCACTGGCAGGGTCTCACCCTGAGCACGCTGCTGATCGTCGGGTTCACCTACTTCTACACGCAGATCACCTTCGATCCCAGGCGCATCAGCGACAACCTGCGTGAGTACGGTGGGTTCGTGCCGGGGGTGCGTCCGGGGCAGCCCACGACCGATCACCTGACGCGCATCACCAACCGCATCACCCTCTGGGGCGCGTTGTTCCTGGGAGCCGTCAACGCCCTGCCGCAGGTGTTCTCCTGGCTGACCGGCACCGGTCAGCTCTCCTTCGTGTTCTCCGGCACCGGCCTGTTGATCATGGTGGGCGTGGCGCTGGACACGCTGCGGCAGCTCGAGTCGCAGCTGATGATGCGTCACTACGAAGGATTTGTGAGCAAGGGGCGCATCCGCGGCCGCGGGAGGCGCTTCTAGGTGCCGCCCGTGCAGGGCCAGCGGCCCGAGGTCGTGCTCTTGATGGGGCCGCCCGGCGCCGGCAAGGGCACGCAGGCGGCGCTTCTCGCGGAGGGCCGGGGACTGCGCAAGCTGTCGACGGGGGATATGTTGCGGGGCCACGTCGACCGGGGCACCGAGCTGGGCGTCAGGGCCAAGGGCATCATGGACGCCGGCGAGCTCGTCCCGGACGAGCTCATCGTGGCCATGGTGAGAAGCGAGGTGGACGGCATGCGGCCGGTGCGGGCGCTGTTCGACGGCTTCCCCCGGACGCCGGTGCAGGCCGCGGCGCTCGACAAGCTCCTCCACGACGAGGGCGTCGAGCTCACGGCGGCGGTGGCGCTCGAGGTGGACGAGGACGAGCTCGTCCGGCGGCTCGAGGGACGTGCGCGCCAGGAGGGTCGCAGCGACGACAACGAGGCCACCATCCGCAACCGCATGGCGGTCTACCAGCGCCAGACTCAGCCGCTTCTGGAGTACTACGAAACGCGCGGAAAGCTGAGCCGCGTGAGCGGGATGGGCTCGGTGGAAGACGTCTTCGAGCGGATCGCCAAGGTGTTGCCGTGATCCTCAAGCGCGCCAGCGAGATCGATGTGATGGCCGAGGCGGCCGTCATCAACCGCGAGGCGCTCGAAGCGGTCGCCGCGGCGCTGCGCCCGGGCGTGTCTACGCTCGAGTTGAACGCCCTGGCCGAAGATGCTATCCTCTCGCGTGGCGGGAAGCCCGCGTTCAAGGGCTATCGCGGCTTCCCCGCGACGCTGTGCACCTCCGTCAACGAAGTCGTCGTCCACGGTATCCCGGGAGACGTGCGCTTGGCGGAGGGCGACATTGTGTCGATCGACATCGGCACCTTCTACCGAGGCTACGCCGCTGACATGGCGCGCACGTTCGCGGTCGGCGACGCCTCGGCCGAAGCGCGGCGGCTCCTCGAGGTAACCGAGCGGTCCCTGACTGCCGGCATCGAGGCGGCGTCGGCAGGCAGTCGGCTCGGCGACGTTTCCGCGGCCATTCAGGGCGTCGTCGAGGCGGCAGGGTTCTGGGTGATCCGGGAGTTCGTGGGGCACGGCATCGGCCGGGAGTTCCACGAGGGTCCGGAGGTGCCCAACTATGGACGTGCCGGCACGGGACCCGTGCTCCGTCCGGGCTTGGTCCTCGCGATCGAGCCGATGGTCTCGCTTCACAGGACCACGGTCACGATCGCGGAGGACGGCTGGACGGCTTCCACCGCAGATGGGTGTCTGGCGGCACATTTCGAGCACACGGTGGCCATCACTGCAGACGGGCCACGCGTGCTGACGGCGGAGACAGGCACCGGAGGAGGTGCGCATGGCGCGTAGGCGATCGGGCGGCGGGCGGCCGCGGCGTGGGCGAGGCAAACCGCGGACCTCACGTGAAGACGAGACGACGCAGGACAGCATCCGCACCGAAGGGGTGGTGCTCGAGGCTCGTCCCAATACGACGTTCCTCGTCC
>CAYOXR010000341.1:0-4738 GCA_964407955.1 uncultured bacterium
GTCTCCAGCAGCGACGGTGCCGACCCGGCCACGTCCCAGCCGGCCACCCGCGACGGCTCCTGGGCCAGCTCCGCCTTGTAGGCGTCGAGCCCCTTGCGGTCCTTGAGCAACAGGCCGCGCGAGTCCACCACGAAGATGCGCTCGGACGCCTGGGCCAGGTCCAGCCCCTGGCGCACCAGCCCGTCGCGGATCTGCTTGGCGACGCCGACCCCGCCGGCGCCGGCGCCATGAATCAGGAACACCTCGTCGGTGAGCGGCCTCCGCGACTTGCGTGAGGCGGCCAGCAGGCCCGCCAGCACCACCGCGCCCGTACCCTGGATGTCGTCGTTGAAGCTGGGCAATACGCCCTGGTAGCGCTCGAGCACGGTGAAGGCCTTCTGCTTGGAGAAGTCCTCCCACTGCAGGACCGCCTCCGGGAAGTGCTTGCGGAAGGCGGTCACGAAGCGCTCCACGAAGTCGTCGTAGGCCTGCCCACTGAGGCGCTCGTGGCGCACGCCCAGGTAGAGCGGGTCGTCGAGCAGGTCCTGGCGATTGGTGCCCACATCCAGCTCGATCGGCAGCGTGGTGGCCGGGTCGATGCCGGCGGCCGCGGTGTAGATCGAGAGCTTGCCGATGCAGATCGCCATGCCACCGTAGCCCTGGTCGCCAATCCCCAAGATGCCCTCGGAGTCCGTGGCCACGACCAGGCGCACGTCCGGGAGGGGGGCGTTGCCGAGCACCTCGTCGACACGATCGATGTTCTCGGTGCTGACGACCAGGCCGCGCGGGAAGCGGTAGATGAGGCTGAACTTCTGCACCGCCTCGGCCACGGTCGGCGTGTAGATGATGGGCAGCATCTCCTCGAGGTGACGCTCCAGAAGCGCATAGAACAGAACCTCGTTACGGTCCTGCAGGACCCGCAGGTAGATGTGCTTGTCGAGGTTGGTGGTGAAGCGCTTGAAGTTGGCGTAGGTGCGCTGCACCTGCTCGTCCAGGGTAGAGATGTGCGGGGGGTAGAGCCCCTCCAACCCGAAGGCCTTGCGTTCTTCAGGGGTGAAGGCCGTGCTCTTGTTCAGCAGCGGTAGCCGCGTGAGCACGAGGCCCGGAAGGTCGGTCTCCAGATACGCGTTCCCCTGATCGTCGGTGAGGCGGTCGTACTGTTTCATGCCCTGCTCCCGTCCTGCGCGCTTGCCCGGCTCATTGCCCCGCGAGGCGCTTGGATTCCCGTTCGAAGTAGGCGTAGCTCTGGTCGTCGGGCTTCAGCGTCAGGGCATGGGCGAAGGCGTCCGCCGCCTCGGCGTAGCGCTGCTGCTGGAAGTACAACCGCCCCAGCGTGCCCCAGGCGGCCGGGAAGTCCGGGTTGGCAGCGGTCGCCGCTTTGAGGTCCTTCTCGGCCGCTGCGAACTGGCCCGCCTGGTATTCCTGGACCCCCGCCACGAAAGCCTTGCCGGCATCGGGCCCGTAGTTGAGCTGCTGCTTGGCCTGGTCGAGGAAGTACTGCGCCCGGCTGTCGTTCGGGGACCGTTGCAGCACCCCTTGCCAGTACAACACGGCGTCGCCGTAGTCGCCCAGCTCCTGGCTGGTGCGCGCGGCCCACACCCAGGCGTCGAGGTAGCCGCTGTTCGCGCGCAACGCCTGCACGAAGGCATCGTTCGCCGCCTTGACCTGGCCCTTCTGGTAGAGCGACTGCCCCTGGAAGAACGCCTTGCCGGCCTCGACACCCCAGCTCGTCTCCGCCTGGGCGACCTCCAGGAAGTACTTGGCGCCGGCGTCGTTGGGCCGTGCGCGCGTCACCTGCTGCCAGTAGCCCAGCGCCATCGCAGGCTGGTCGAGATCGAGGCTGGTGCGGCCGGCCCACACCGCCGCGTCGGTGTAGTCGGGGTTGGCGGCGAGCGCCTGCTCGAAGGCGTCCAGGGCAGCCTGCTTGCGGCCCTGGTCGTAGAGATTCACGCCTCGCGTGAACGCGTCGCTCGCGGTGACCCCGACCTGGAGCTGCTGCTGCGTGCGCTTCAGGTAGTACTGCGCGGACTGGTCGCCGGGACTCTGCTTCACCAACGCCTGCCAGTAGGGCAACGCCTTCGAAGGATCGCCCAACTCGAAGTAGATGCGTCCCAGCCAGCGCAGGGCCAGGGCATCGTCGGGCAGGACCGCGTGGACCTTCTGGTAGTAGCCCAGCGCCCCCTGCTTGTCGCCCGCCTGATAGCGGGCGAAGCCCAGCTGCGTGCCCACGTGCTCGAACATGGCAGTGTTGGTGGCGGCGTCGGGCGGCAGCCCGCTCATGTCCGCCAGCGACCCGCCGTCGCTCATGAAGGCGAGCCAGTTGTTGTAGGCCCGGACGTACCAGTCCATCGCACTGTAGGTGCGAGCCAGGAAGCGCTCGACGGCCGGGTCGTGCGGCGCGGCCTGCAATGCCTGCTCGCCCAGCGTCCAGGCCTGGTACCAGTGCGGCTGATCGGGTTGAGCGGGCTCGTTGGCGGCGACCGCCGCCTGTCGGGCCTGCTGCGCCTGCGTGAACAGCTCGTCGGCCTTGGCCGAACGCTGTGCGAACGCGCAGGCGACGAACAGCAACGCCGAAAGCGCCGCCAACCCCACCACGGCACGCGCCACTTGGCGCGGCCTCAGTTCGATCGCGCGGTGAGCCATACGACCTCCTGTGACGTTCGAATCACGTACAGCAGGCGCTGGCCGTCGCTTCCTTCGAAGACGATGCGGGTGCGGGTCTCGGGGCCGACGGTGGTGGTCTGGCGCCCGGACTCGAAGAAGCCGGCGACGGCGAACGCCGTCACGACCTGGTGTACGTAGGCGTCTTGCAGACCGAGCGCTAGGCCGCGCGCGGCGTACACCTCCCAGCCGGTCCAGCTGGCGTGGTCGGGCACGCGCGCGATGATCGCCTGGGTGCCCTTGCCGACCGCCCGCAGGCTGCCGCTTGGAAGGTGAAGGGACGGATCGAACTTCGTGGCGATCGCCGAGCTGAGCATCACGTCCGCCAGCAGCTGAGCGTGCGCCAGCGGCAGCGCCACGAACGCCACCAGCACCAGCAGCATCGACAACGGCGCCGCGTGAACGGGTCTCGGGCGAACCGGCTTCGCCACGCCCCGAGTCTAGCATCGGCTGCTGAACGGCCCGTGAAGGCCCGGCCAGGCACCCAGGCGCGGTCGCGATCGGGGTATGATCGATGGCCATGTTCCAGAGCCTCGGCGACCGACTGCAGAGTGTCTTCGATGGCCTCCGGGGCCGCGGCCGCTTGAGCGAGGCGGACGTGAAGGCCGCCCTGCGCGAGGTGCGCATCGCGTTGCTCGAGGCGGACGTCAACCTCGAGGTGGCTCGCGACTTCACGCGACGCGTGCAGGAGAAGGCCGTCGGCTCGGACACGCTGTTGTCGTTGAATCCCGACCAACGCGTCATCGCCATCGTGCACGACGAGCTGGTCGAGGTGCTGGGCGGCAAGGCGGCCCAGCCGACACTCGCCAGCCAGGGCAACGTGTGGCTGTTGATGGGCCTTCAAGGCACCGGCAAGACCACGACCGCCGGCAAGCTGGCCTACAAGTACAAGGCTCAGGGGCGCCGGCCGCTGCTGGTGGCCGCCGATACCCAGCGCCCCGCCGCTCGCGAACAGCTCAAGGTGCTCGGCGGACGCATCGGCGTGCCCGTCTTCGAGGTGCAGGACGGGGAGACACCGGCCTCGGTCGCCGCCCGCCTGCAGGCGCACCTGCGCCAGGATTTCCGCGACCTGGTCATCGTCGACACCGCCGGCCGGCTGCAGATCGACCATGCGCTGATGAACGAGCTGGCAGAACTGACGGAGCGTCTCGCTCCCAGTGAACGCATCCTGGTGGTAGACGCCATGACCGGTCAGCAGGCGCTGCCGGTGGCCGACACCTACGACCAGCGCATCGGCGTCACCGGCCTGGTGCTCACCAAGATGGACGGGGACGCGAGAGGCGGCGCCGCGCTGTCGGCCAAGCACGTCACCGGCAAGCCGATCTACTTCGCGGGCACGAGCGAGAAGATCGATGGCCTCGAGCCGTTCCATCCCGACCGCATCGCCGGGCGCATCCTCGGCATGGGAGACGTGCTCACCCTCATCGAGAAGGCCAAGGCGCTCGAGGGAGAGGACGAGGAGCCCGGGAGCCGGAGCCTATCGGACTTCAGCCTCCAGGACATGCTGACGCAGATGCGGCGCATCAAACAGATGGGATCGTTCAGCGAGGTCATCAAGATGATCCCGGGCGCTTCAAAGATGCTGCCGGCGGGCAGCAACGTCGACGAGCGGGAGATCCTGCGCGTGGAAGCGATCATCTCCAGCATGACCGAGGAGGAGCGGCGCAAGCCGCGACTGCTCAACGCCAGCCGCCGCAAGCGCATCGCGCGGGGCTCGGGCACCACCGTGCAGGACGTCAACCGCCTCATGCGCAACTACGAGGAGATGCGCAAGCTGATGAAGCGCATGGGCCGCCGGCCGCCGGGCAAGGGCGCGGCGCGCGGCTTCCGCGGCTGAGCGCCCGGTCCGGCCGCGCACCGCCTTTTGCAGCAGGGCGGGACGATTGTGTAGAGTGGACTGCTGCCACGGGAGCGCCCGACGTCGCGCTCCCCGCAACGGAGGAAGCATGGTCAAGATCCGCCTGACGCGCATGGGCTCCAAGCGTAACCCCCACTACCGCATGGTGGTGGTGGACGCGCGCAAGAAGCGCAGCGCCGACTACATCGAGCAGATCGGCTACTACGACCCGCGCGAGACTACCGACAACGCGCTCCGCGT
>CAYOXR010000342.1:0-2097 GCA_964407955.1 uncultured bacterium
TCCACGCTGCCGCGCATGCGCTGGATCTCCTCGCTGGGCAGACTGTCCACGTAGGCGTCGCCCATCTCGACGAGGCGCTCGGCGAGCGCGTAGAGCTGCTCGAAGTAGTCCGACGCGAAGCGCGTCCCGTCCCAGCGCCAGCCCAGCCAGCGCATGTCCTCCTCGATCGAGCGCACGTAGCGCATCTCTTCGACCTCGGGGTTGGTGTCGTCGAAGCGCAGGTTGCACACGCCGCCGTAGTCGCTGGCCAGCCCGAAGTCCAGGTAGCTCGCGAAGGCGTGCCCGATGTGCGCGTAGCCGTTCGGCTCGGGGGGGAAGCGCGTCACCACGTGGTCGTGGCGCCCGCTCTCCAGGTCGCGGTCGATGATGTCGGTGATGAAGTTGGGGCTCACCAGCCGGGTGGTGTCGTCGCCCGGCACGCTCTCCCCGTTCGCAGGTGTCACGTCGCTGGCTCCTTCGTCGCGGCCCGTCGCCGTCGTCGCCGCCGGTCCCGCGAGGCGCCGGTGCGCCGTTTTCAATGGTAGCGCACGCCCGCCGGCCGGGAGCGTTGCGTCCCCGCCGTGGCTCGCCGGCGGCGCCCTGGTCTCGGCCCGCGGGCGCGCCGCCCGACGCGGCTCAGCGCAGGATCACCAGCGTCACGAAGTAGTACGTGATGGGCACAGCGAACAGCGTGCTGTCGATGCGGTCGAGCACGCCGCCGTGGCCCGGCAGGAAGAAGCCGGCGTCCTTGACGCCGACCCAGCGCTTGACGAGCGACTCGAACAGGTCGCCGAGCTGCGCCGCGCTGCCGACCAGCAGGCTGAACAGCAGGCCGTCGTAGAGGTCGACGTGCAGGTGGGCGAAGTGCTCCAACACGGAGGTGGCGGCGGCGACGACCACCACCGACAGCACCAGGCCGCCGAACGAGCCCTCGACGGTCTTGTTGGGGCTGATGAGGGGCGCCAGCCTGCGCCGGCCCAGCCACGATCCCACGGCGTAGGCGCCGACGTCGGAGGCGAAGATCGCCAGCATCGGCAGCGTCAGGTACCACAAGCCCAGCCGCCCGTCCGGCGTGTAGCGGAGGGTGACGATGTAGCCGAGCAGCCAGGGGATGTAGAGGTACGCGAACAGGCTGTAGACGATGGTGTTGAGCGAGTCGCGCTTGGGATGGACGACCTCGAGGCCGATCAGGAACAGTGCGAACAGACCGAACAGCAGCTCGCGCCAGCTCATGCCGTCGGTCAGCGCCGGCATGCCCGGGTAGCTGGGTGGAAGCGACGCCGGGAGCGTCAGCACGGCCGCCACCCACAGGCTCCAGCGCCGCACCCGGATGCCGCGCAACGCCAGCATGCTGTAGAGCTCCTGCACGCCGATCAGCACCAGCACCAGGTAGGCCGGTGCCAGCAGCGGGATGCCCACCCAGAACACCAGCAGCGCCACCAGGAAGGCGATGAAAGCGCTGGCGATGCGCCACACCAGCACCCCGTCGCGCGTGCGGCGCGCGGCTTCGGATTCCGCTGCGCCGTCGTCGCCGCCGGAACTCTCGGCCGGGCCCTGGCCGCCCCCCTCCGGGCCGTCATCCAGCCGGGCAGTGCCCGCCAGTGGCCGTTCCCTCACGCTGGCTGGCTGGCTCTCGCGCCCATCGCCCTCCGCTCCAGAGCACCCTCCGCGTCGCGCACTTCAGACCGCGAGGATGTCGTCCTCCTTGCTCTTGACGCGCTGATCGATGTCGGCGATGAACTCGTCGGTGAGCTTCTGGACGTCGGCCTCGCCGCGGCGCAGGTCGTCCTCGGTGATCTCGTTGTCCTTCTGCATCTCCTTGAGCTGGTCGTTGCCATCGCGGCGGATGTTGCGGATGGCGACGCGCGCCTCCTCCGCCATGCCGTGCACGGCCTTGACGAGCTCCTTGCGACGCTCGTCGTTGAGGGTGGGCACGTTGATGAAGATGGCGTCGCCCTGGTTGTTCGGGTTGAACCCCAGGTCGCTCTCCTGGATGGAGCGTTCGATGTCGTTGACGGCCGACTTGTCGTACGGCGTGATGAGCAGCGTGCGCGGGTCGGGGCTGGCGATCGTCGCGAGTTGCGGCAGAGGCACGCTGCTGCCGTAGTAATCCACCAT
>CAYOXR010000343.1:0-2633 GCA_964407955.1 uncultured bacterium
GATGGACGGCTTCGAGAAGGACACGTCGGTGATCGTGGTGGCGGCCACCAACCGCCCGGACATCCTCGACCCGGCGCTGCTGCGCCCGGGGCGCTTCGACCGCCAGGTGACCATCGGCCTTCCCACGCAGAGCGAGCGCGAGGAGATCCTCCGGGTCCACATTCGCAACAAGCCGGTCGGCGAGGACGTCAATCTGAGGCGGCTGGCCGAAGCGACGCCGATGTTCTCCGGCGCCGACCTCGAGAACCTCACCAACGAAGCGGCGCTGATCGCGGCGCGTTCGAGCAAGCAGATCATTTCCTGGGTGGACTTCAACGAGGCGCTCGACCGCATCACCCTCGGGCTGAGGCGCGGCAGTCTGGTCCCCACCGAGGAGGAGCGACGGATCCTGGCCTTCCACGAGGCGGGGCACGCCGTGGCGTTCGCGGTCCAGCCCGAGCTGGGCGACATCCGCAAGGTGACCATCATGCCGCGGGGCGGCGCCGGGGGCTTCATGGCGCCACTGTCCAAGGAAGAGATGTTCTACAACGTGGGCCGGTTCCGCAGCCAGCTGGTCGTGGCCTTCGGAGGGCGCGTGTCGGAGAAGCGCATCACCGGCACCATCTCGTCCGGCGCGAGCAACGACCTCAAACAGGCCACGGATCTGGCGAAGCAGATGGTGCTCGACATGGGCATGGGCAACCAGGAGTACGTGGCCTGGGGATCGGACCAGGGGCCGGTGTTCCTGGGCGGCGAGATCTCGCGCCGCAAGGACTTCAGCGAGGAGACGGCGCGCGAGCTCGAGCGCCAGGTCACGGACATCCTTGAATCCACGTACCGTGACTGCGAACAGATCGTCGAAGCCAACTGGCCGGCCGTCGAGGCCGTTGCCAACGCCCTGTTGAAGCGCGAGACCATCGATGGCAAGCTCATTCACGCGGCGGTCGAGAAGGCCAAGTCGGGCGTGGCACCCGAAGAGATCACCGACTGGATCGTCGGGCAGGCCGACGAGGTCGAGCGCCGCCTCGAGGAACAGGAGCGGCAGCGCCGGGCTGAGGAAGAGCGGCGCCGCACGGCCGCCGAGCACGGCCGCACGCCGCCCACCATCGAACCGCGCCCGGCTTCCGAGACCGGCACCTGAGCCGCACTCGCGCCCCGCGCGTCGCCCCTTTTCACATGTCGGGCAAGGTATCATTGCGCGCGAGCCAAGCCCGGGGAGTGCATCATCGTGTCGTTGCTCGACGGTAAGTACGAGATCATCAGCCAGAGCGCGGAGGGCCGCGGCCGGACGCTGATCGAGGCCACGGCTCCCGACGGCACGTTGGTGCGCATCGAGTGGTTCGATCTCGAGCCCGCCAAGGAGTCCGACTTCGAGCGCTACCGGCGCGTCCTCAAGCGCCTCAAGCGCGAAGGCAGAGCCGCGGTGTACGACGTGATCTCGCGGCCCGGAGCGCACTACGTGGCGTGGGAGAGCGCCGGCGAGAATCGCGCACGCGCCCACGACGAGGCCATCGAGGCCGCCCTGCGCGAGCACGGCTTCGATCCGACCGCGGCGGACGTGCGCCGCAACGGCCGCCACGCGCGCCTCTACGGCCTCACCTGGGACGGCAGCGCACCCGTGCAGACACGGCACGTCGAGCCGCGGCCGGCACCGACTCGCCGCCCGCCTCTGCGGCTGCCCGGCCAGTTCGTGCCCTGGGTTCTCACCGTGGCGTTGTTCGTCGCCTCGGTGGCCCTGATGGGCGGCGGCTTTCTGCGCCGCGCCAACAGCCGCATGGTGCGGGTGCCCAACGTCGTCGGCCTCAACATCAACGACGCCCAGCGCGCACTGGCGCAGCTCGACTTGAAGCCCCAGCCGGCGCCGCTGGAATCCGCCAAGCGACCCGGCACCGTGCTCTCGGCACAGCCCGCGGTGGGCACGCAGCTCCGGCCGGGCCGCACGGTGCAGCTCAGCTACGCGTTGCCTCAGGGGCAGCTCGCGACCACGCAGGTGCCACAACTGGTCGGACAGAGCTACCCGGACCAGGCCGGCAACGCCCTGCAGAGCGCCGGCCTGGAGTTGGGAAGCGTCGATCATATCCATGCCGGCACGCCCGCCGGCGTGGTGCTCGCCCAGTCGATGCCAAGCGGCGCAAAGGTACCTCAGGGCGAGTCGGTGAACGTGCTGGTGAGCCTCGGTCCCTTGCAGCAGGACACCTTCCTGCCTCGGCTGGTGGGCCTGACCGTCGATGACGCCCGCTACCTGGCGGGGGTGGCGGGCCTCGCCCCCGACCAGATCCTCGTCGACCCCATCAGCGCCCCGGACGGCTTCCCGGGCGAGGTGCTCAGCCAGTCGCTGGCGCCGCACCTGGCCGAGCCGATCGACGAGTCCATCCTGCGACTCGTCGTCCAGAAGGGGGCGCCGGCCACCAGCGCCCAGCTGCCGGCCACCGTACCCTCGTTCATCGGCATGGACCTGGCCCAGGCCCAGGCAGCGGCCAAGGGGTACACCGTCACCACCACTACGGTGGAGTCGCCGCTGTTGCCACAAGGGGTGGTGCTGCAATCGCCGGCACCGGGCGCCGACCCCGGGAAGTATGCCCTGGCGCTCACGGTCAACGTGCATCCCGTCACGCTGAAGCCACCAGGCGCCGTGGTGATCGTGAGGCAGCCGC
>CAYOXR010000344.1:0-3802 GCA_964407955.1 uncultured bacterium
GCCGCCGACCGCCTCACGCTCCAGGGCAAGCGCCTGCTCGCCATCGAGAACGTCGGCAACCTGGTGTGTCCCGCCGCCTACGACCTCGGTGAAGGCGTGCGCGTGGTGCTGGTGTCGGTCACGGAGGGCGAGGACAAGCCCCTGAAGTATCCCGCGATGTTCAAGACCGCCGACGTGGTGATCGTGAACAAGATGGACCTCGCCGAGGCCGTTCAGCTCGACCGCGAGGCGTTGCACGCCAACCTCGCGGCGGTGTGCCCCCAGGCCCGGGTGTTCGCAGTCTCCGCGCGCACGGGCGCGGGCATGGAGTCGTTCTATGCCTACCTCGACGAGCGGCTCGCGACCGGCGCCGCGTCCGCGCGCTGACGCGTTCGGCGGCAGCGGGTCGGCCGAAACCGGCCGGCTGCGGCTGCGCGTTCGGGGCGTGGTGCAGGGGGTGGGTTTCCGGCCGTTCGTGTACCGGTTGGCGCACCGTCTTGAACTCCGCGGCTGGGTGCTGAACGATGGCGACGGCGTCCTCATCGAGGCGTCGGGAAGCGGCGCCGCGCTCGATGCCCTGCCCGCCGCACTGGTCAGCGAATGCCCGCCGGCCGGGCGTGTCGACGCGATCGTCGAGCTCGCGCGCGGGCCGGCCGACGCCATCGCCGACGGCTTCGTCATCCACGACAGCCCGCAGGGTGGAGACATCACGACCCTCATCTCGCCCGACCTGGCGGTGTGCGACGACTGTCTCCGTGAGCTCAGTGATCCCACCGACCGCCGCTACGGATACCCGTACATCAACTGCACGCACTGCGGTCCGCGCTACTCGATTATCGAGGCGCTGCCCTACGATCGTCCGGCCACCACCATGCGCGCGTTCCCGATGTGCGACGACTGTGAGGTGGAGTACCGCGATCCGGCAGATCGCCGCTTCCACGCCCAGCCCGTGGCGTGCCCGGCGTGTGGCCCCGCCTATCGCCTGCTCGCCGCCGACGGCACCCAGGTCGCCTGCGTTGACCCCGTCGCTGCAGCGGCGCGCGGCTTGAGCGAGGGCAGGATTCTCGCCATCAAGGGCATCGGCGGCTACCACCTGGCCTGCGACGCACGCGACGCCGCGGCGGTGACCGCGTTGCGCACGCGCAAGGTCCGCAAGGAGAAGCCCTTCGCGCTGATGGCCCGCGACCTCGCCGCCGTTCGCGCCGTCGCCTCGCCTGGAAGCGCCGAGCTCGAGGCGCTGGTGTCGGTCGCCCGGCCGATCGTCCTGCTCGCCAAGCGGCCGTCCGGGTTGCCGGACGCGCTGGCGCCCGACAACGCCGATCTCGGGGTGATGCTGCCGTACGCGCCTCTGCATCACCTGTTGTTCGCCGCGGGCGCGCCGCCATTGCTGGTCATGACGAGCGCCAACCGATCCTCCGAGCCCATCGCCTACCGCGATGACGACGCGCTCCGTACCCTCGGAGGCATGGCCGACGGCTTCCTGGTAGGTGAGCGGCCGATCGCGAGGCGCGTCGACGACTCCGTGGTCGCCGTCCTCGGCGGCCGGCCGAGCGTGCTGCGGCGGGCTCGCGGCTTCGCGCCGGCGCCGGTGGTGAGTGACGAGCGCTTCGCGTGCCAGCCGGCGATCCTGGCGCTTGGCGCCGGCCTCAAGAACGCCATCACGCTCGCGGTCGCCGGGCACGCCTTCGTCAGCCAACACCTCGGGGACCTGGACAACCTCGACGCCGCCCTCGCGTTCGAGGAGACCGTGCGCGATCTCGCCACCATGTACCGGGTGGATCCCGCAGAGGCCCGGTTGGTCCACGACCTCCACCCCGCCTATCGCTCCACGCGCTACGCGCTCGCCCTCGGCGGGCGCGCCACCCAAATCCAGCACCACCATGCCCACATCGCCTCGGTCCTCGCGGAGCGCCGCGCCTGGGACGTGAAAGCAATCGGCTTCGCCTTCGACGGCGCCGGTCTGGGCGAAGACGGCAGCGTGTGGGGAGGCGAGGTTCTGGTAGGAAGTCTCGCCGCCGGACTGCGGCGCGTAGCGCACCTGCGCTCCGCCTACCTGCCGGGCGGCGACGCCGCCGCGCGCCGGCCACAGCAGGCGGCGGCGGGCTTCCTGCTTGCGCTGCCCGACGAGGATTGGGCCGAGTGCCTGCCCGAGCGCGTGGTCGCGGTGTCGCGGACGCTGGCGCGGTCGCCGGGCCGCGCACCGCGAACCACCAGCGTCGGTCGGTTGTTCGATGCCGCCGCGGCCCTGCTCGGCTTCGACCGTCCGATGACCTTCGAGGGGCAGGCGGCGACGTGGTTGGAGTCGCTGGCTCGGGACGAAGCGGGTCGCCCGGACGACGCCTACCCGCTGCCGTTCGACGGTGAGGAGTGGGATTACCGCCCCATGTTCGAGGCGCTGCTCGTGGACTTGCGGCGAGACGTCCCCGCGCAACGCTGCGCCTGGCGTTTCCACGCCGCCGTCGCCACGGCCGTGGCAACCGCGGCGGAGCGCCTGGCAGAAGCCTACGGTACGCGCGTGGTCGTGCTCTCCGGCGGCGTTTGGCAGAACCGTGTGCTCCACGGCCTGAGCGTGGACGCGCTGGCGTCTCTCGGCCTCGAGCCGTGGTGGAATGCACGCGTGCCGCCGGGCGACGGCGGCATCTCGCTCGGCCAGGCGGCGCTCGTCGCAGCGGCCGGCTAGCCAGAGGGGGTGGATCCGTATGTGCCTGGGCATCGCCTGCGAGGTCGTCGCGGTCGAGGACCGCGACAGCTGCCTGCTCCGCATCGGGAACAGCGTCCAGCGCTGCTTCACCGGGCTCGTCGAGCCGCTGCGGCCGGGCGACTGGGTGCTGATGCATGCCGGCTTCGCCGTCCGGCGGATCAGCGTAGACGAGGCGAACGCCAACCTCGACCTCCTGTGGCGAGCGGCCTCGCTGCAGGACGAGGCCCGGAACATCACCGACGCCGAAGGGCCGGTCGGCGGCGAGGCGAAACGCCGGGAGCGGCCGTGACGCGGGGCCACCGGGCGGGCCCGTCCCCGGCCTTGCCCGCCGCCGCCCTGCCCGACGCCTATCGCGACCCCGGCCTGGTCGCGGCCCTGGCCGCGCGGGTGCGGGAGACGGCGGCCGCGCTCGCGGCGCCCGTGAAGCTGATGCACATCTGCGGCACGCACGAGCACGCGCTGGGGCGTTACGCCCTGCGCGAGCTCCTGCCCCCGGATCTCGAGCTGCTCGCCGGGCCGGGCTGTCCGGTGTGCGTCTGCGACAGCGCGCTCATCGACGCCGCCATCCGGCTCGCGTCCACCCCCGGCATCACCCTCGCCTCGTTCGGCGACATGCTGGCGGTGCCGGGCAGCCTGCCGCTGCGCGGCGAAGCGCGCGGCGACGTGCGCATGAGCCTCCTCGACGCGCGCGCCAGGGGCGGCGACGTGCGCACCGTCTACAGCGTGTTCGACGCCGCGCGCCTGGCGGCGGCGGCACCGGCCAGACAGGTGGTCTTCTTCTCCGTGGGCTTCGAGACCACGGTGGTGGCGACCGCCGCGCTGCTGCGGCGCGATCCGCCACCGAACCTCACCATCCTGGAGGCCAACTACTACACGCCGCCGGCCACCGCGTTGCTGCCGACGCTGCCGGGCTTCGACGTGCAGGGGCTGCTGCTGCCGGGCCACGCCACCGCCGTCACCGGCACGGGGGTGTACCGCGAGCTGCCACGAGCCGGCGTCGCGTGCGCCGTGACCGGCTTCGAGCCCGCCGACATGCTGGCGGGCGTCCTGGCGCTACTGCGGCAGCTCCACAAGGGTCGCTTGCGCGTCGAGAACGTCTACGGCAGGGTGGTGGCGGACGCC
>CAYOXR010000345.1:0-2928 GCA_964407955.1 uncultured bacterium
CACCGTCGAGGCGCTGCGCGAGCCCATCCAGAAGATCGCCGACGGCGTCAGGCGCGTCCTCGAGCTGGCCCCTCCCGAGCTCGTATCCGACGTGATCGACCGCGGCATCATCATGACCGGCGGCGGGTCGCTGCTGCGCAACTTCGACGAGCTCTTGCGGCAGACCACCGGTATCCCCGTGGTGGTCGCCGACAATGCCACGGACTCCGTGGCTCTGGGCACGGGCCAGGCTCTCGACATGATCCACGTGCTTCGCGATGCACTGATCTCCGACAACTTCTTGCGGCGCTGATGGTGAGCGCGCCGTCGGCGGGCCGCCGCTCGCTCGAACGTCTCGCCGGTGTCCGCCGCACGCGTCTGCTCGGGCGCTCCCTGGCCGCCGTTCTCGGCTGCCTGCTGGCGCTGACGGTGCCGGCGCTGCCGGCCGGTGCGCGGCTGGCCGCGGCGGCCGGCACGCCGACGGCGGCGCCGGCCACCCCCACCCAGGTCACGCCTCCGGCGGCGGCGCCCGACATGGCCCTCTCCAGCGTCATCCCGGGCATGGCAGGCTTCGGCATCACCGCCGGACCGGGCAACGCGCTGGTGCAGTTCTCGGTCATCGTCGAGTCCGTCCAGCAGGACGCCGGGCCGGGCTTTCCGCTGGTGCTCGTGCGCGCCTCCGGCAGCTTCATCGACGCCAGCGGCGGCGTGGCGGCCGGCATGAGCGGCAGCCCCGTCTACCTGACCACCACCGCCGGGCCGCAGCTTCTCGGCGCCGTCGCCTACGTCTTCCCGTCCGCCGACCATGACCTCGCCCTCGTCACCCCCATCGGCGTCATGCGGAACAGCGACGGCGGCGGGGCGACGAGCGCCGCCAGCCGTACCGTGGTGATCCCCGGGATCGGAACGGCGGTGCCTGCGGCCACCCCCGTGCTGATGTCCGGCCTGGGGTCACGCGCGGCGGCCCTGATCGCGCCACTGTTCCACGATCCCCGCCTGTCACCGTTCCCGGCGCAGGCCGCGGGGTCGTTGCCGGCGGGTGCGAAGCCCCCCTACACGCTCGAGCCGGGCAGCGCCATCAGCGTGGAGCTGGCCCGCGGCGCCGTGACCATCGGCGCCGTGGGCACGGTGACGGCCGTCGCCGGCAAGCAGCTGCTCGCGTTCGGCCATCCGCTGCTCGACCTCGGCCGGGTGGCGCTGCCGCTGGCACCGGCGTACGTCACCGCCATAGTCTCCAGCTCGGTGGTGCCGTTCAAGCTCGTCAACAGCGGCCAGAGTCCTCTCGGCACCATCGTGCAGGACCGCCCTGCGGGGGTCTTCGGCACGCTCGGCGCCGGCCCGGCGATGATCCCCGTGACGCTGACCGTCGACGCGCCGGCGGGCACCGCCACCTACCACGAACAGGTGGTCCCCAACGAGCGCCTGTACCCGCAGCTCATCGCCGCCGTGAGCCTGCAGCTGTTCGACCGGAGCCTCGCCGAGACGACGGCCGGATACGTCCAGGTCGGCTGGGAGATCGACCTGAAGGGCGGAAGTCAGCTCAACCTGGTGGAGCAGGCGAACGACACGTCCGACATCGCCACGGCCGCGGCCAAGCTGGTGGCCAGCCCGCTCCAGACGCTCGCGGAGAACGCCTTCCAGGCGCCGGGCGTGACCGCCGTGAAGGCCAACGTTCACCTCAGCGACAAGCAGAACACTGCCGAGATCGTCAACGTGGTGGCCGAGAACCCCAAGCTCAAGGCCGGCACGTCGGTCGTGGCGCACATCCGGCTGCAGCCCTATCGCCAGGAGCCGGTCGTCAAGACGCTGAGCGTGGCGATCCCCAAGGACTTCTCAGGCAGCGTCACGCTGACCTTCCGAGGCGGCGCCGTGAAGCGCAAGGGCGGGAAGGCTAAGACGCCGCCCGAGGATCGGCCGCGCTCCTTCGCCGAGCTCCTCGAGGCCATGCGCCAGAGGCCCCAGGCCAGCGAGCTGGTCGTGGAGGCACCGGGGAAGAACGGCAGCCCTCAGCGCCTGGAACGCATGTCCTTGCCGTACGTGGTGACGGGAAGCCAGACGCTCGAGGTCACGGTGGAGAACGGGGCGACGGCCCCCGCCGCCGCGCCCGAGGGCGCCGGCAAGGGCACGACGAAGCCCTCGCCGACGCCCTCCCCGCCGCCGACGCTGCAGCAGCCACCGGGGGGCGAGCCACCCCAGCCGCCCGGCGGGCCGGCGCCGAACGGCAGCGGCTCTCCGTCGAACGCCACCGGGCGCCCCATCGGAATGACGGTGTATGCCCTCCCGTGAGATCGACGTGCGCACGCTGGCCGAGCACCTCGGCGGCGAAGCGCGCGGCCCGGAGACGACCGTCGTGTCGCTGGCGGCGCCCGACCGGGCGCAGCCGGGCAGCGTCGTGGTCGCGGTCGACGGCACGGCTCTCGAACGGGCGTTGGCGCGCTCACCCTCCGTGGTGGTCGTGCCTGTCGAGCTGGACGTTCCCCACGAGGCCCCGTGCGCGGTCGTCACGGTGGCCAATGCTCGCCTCGCCTTCGCACGCCTGAGCGCCCTGTTCGACGATCGCCCGGCCCCATCGCCCGGCGTGCACCCGACGGCCGTGGTGGCGAGCGGCGCCTCGCTCGGCCCCGACGTCTCCATCGGCCCGCTCGCCGTCGTCGAGGACGGTGCGCAGATCGGAGCGGGAAGCATCGTCGGGCCGCAATGCACCATCGGGGAAGGCGCCCGGCTCGGCCGCGCCTGCAGACTCCACGCCGCCGTCACGCTGTACGACGGCGTCCACCTCGGCGACCGGGTGCGCCTCCACAGCGGCTGCGTCATCGGGGCCGACGGCTTCGGCTACGCCTCCGGGCCGGCGGGCGCCGTGAAGATCCACCACCTGGCCGGCGTGGTGGTGGAGGACGACGTCGAGATCGGCGCAGGGACAGCCGTCGACCGCGGCACGGTGGATCCCAC
>CAYOXR010000346.1:0-6012 GCA_964407955.1 uncultured bacterium
ACGTCCCGGTCAGGGCAGGCGCGACGGCCGCTGCCTGGAAGGCCCGATCGGCAGGGTCGTACACGGCCGGCGCCGACGCGGCCAAATCCCACGCGAGGAAGCGGCCGTCTCCGCCCTCCGAGCGCACATCGGCCTCGGTCAGGCGGCGTCCGGTATCGGACCGCACCAGCAGGGGGGCGTCCGTCCACTCGCGCACGAAGTCCACGTCGAACCAGCCGCGCTCGAGCATGACGTTCGCGATGCCGAGCGCCAGGGCGGCATCCGTTCCCGGCCGCACCCGCAACCACACGTCCGCGCGCCCGGCCGGCACGGTGCGGCGCGGGTCCACCACGATCAGGCGGGCACCGCGCTTCTGCGCGTCGACGGTCGCCGTCGCGTGCGCCAGTCGCGCAAGGTTGGGGTTGTAACCCCAGAAGAGGATGCAGCCGGCGTGCTCCAGATCCGGCATGTACGCACCCGGCACCGGCGCTCCGAAGGTGTACTGGGTGGCGCCGTATCGACCCCAGCCGCACAGCTCCATCGAGGCGACCTGGTTGGGACTGCCGAACGCGTTCCTCAGGCGATCGATCCAATGGGTGACGTCATCGGACGCGGACGTGGACGGCGACACCACGCTGAACGCAACGCTCTGTGCACCGTGCGCCTCCGCCAGGCCCCGCAAGCGCCCCGCGACCAGGTCGAGCGCCTCGTCCCAGCCGATGCGCTGCCAACCAGGATCCGCGGTCCCCTTCGGCCGTGTGCGCCGCAGCGGATACAGCAGCCGCTCCGGGTGATAGACCAGCTCGGGCGCCGCCCGCCCCTTGGCGCACAAGGCTCTCCCCGTCGGGTGCGCGGGATCGGGCTCCAGCCCCGTGAAGCGCCCCTCCTCGACCACCGCCACCGAGCCACACCGCGACACGCACAGGGCACAGTAGCCCTGGATCCGGTTGCTGGCCTCACCGTCAGCCGCCATGTCCTCACCTGCTTCGCCGTGAGATGCCGCCATGGTAGGGCACGCTGCCGGCCGGCGTGCAGGCTCGAACGCTGGTGGTGCCGTCCGAGCTCAGGGGTAGCGGTGGCCCACCCACGCCAGCGGGTTCGTCGGCACCCCGTCCACCCGCATCTCCCAGTGCAGGTGCGGCCCGGTGGACAGGCCCGTGGTACCCACCAGGCCGATCACCTCGCCGCGCGTCACCTTCTCCCCGACGTGCACCAGGATCTTCGACTGGTGGAAGTAGAGGCTGAACACCCCGGCGCCGTGGTCGATGGCAACGATGTTGCCGGAGATGGGGAGCTTCTCGGCGATCGCCACCACGCCGTCGTTGACGGCATGGATGGGGGTGCCGGCGTCCACGGCCAGGTCGACGCCGGTGTGGTACGACACCGGGCCGCCGGCCACGAAGCGTCGAGCGGATCCGAATCCGGACGACACCACGCCCTTGATCGGCATCTCGAACGGCGCCTGCCAGTCGGGCCTGGGAGGCGTGGAGGCGAAGGCGTCCTGGAACGCCTTGCGTTCGATGGCCTCGGCCTCGGGCGTGTCCTGCGCAAGGACCTGCGGCTGCAGGTGGATGAGCGCCACGGGATGCGTCGGCTCCGTCACCGCGATGCTGCGCGTCTGCGAATGTGTGAACCCGAACTCGTCGGTGAGCGTCACTCGCAAGGGGTAGGCGCCGGCTTTGGTGCCCAGCGGTACGGGCGCGAGCGCCTCGGTACCGTCTGCGCCCGGCGCCGGCGGGATGACGCGGGCCGGGCTGCCGTCGAAGCTGACGGTCACCGCGGTGACGCCGGCGCTGCCCGCGGGCCAGGCAATGGCGACGCCCAGCGGATCTCCTGCCTGCAACCGTGCCGGCACCGACACCTGCGGCGAGGGCCCCCGGACGCCGTCGATGGTCTGCTGCACGTCCGTGGTGTTCCCGGCCCCGTCCGTCGCCTCGATGTCCACCGCGTTCGCGCCGGCCTCGGCCGTTAGCGTCAGCTTCCAGTTCTGCGTCACCTTGCTCTCGTCGAAGGCGCCGTACCGCACCCGGTAGGTGACCGGCTCGTCGGCGGTGATCAGCAGCTTCGTCGGGGTGCCGGCCTCCACGCGCGATGGCGACTCGATGTAGAGCTTGGGCGGGGTGGTGTCCTTGCGCGTCTCGGACGCGGCGAGCCCGGCCAGTGCCGCGCTGAGGACCACCAATACGATGACCGCCGGTCTGCGGTAGCGCCTCATGCCTCGCTCTGGCTCGTGACGAACGGCATGTTGCGGTAGCGATGGGCGACGTCGAGGCCGTAGCCGTACACGAAGGCGTCCTCGATCTCGAAGCCGACGTAGCCGAGCGGAACCTCCACCAGCCGCCGGCTCGGCTTCGACAGCAGCGTGACCACCTTCACCGAGGCGGGCCCGCGGCCGCGCAGGTAGCCGAGCAAGTACTGCATGGTGAGGCCGGTGTCGACGATGTCCTCTACCAGCAGCACGTCGCGTCCCTTGAGGCTCTGGTCAAGGTCCTTGACCAGCTTGACCTCACCGGACGACTCGGTACGCGAGCCGTAGCTCGACACCGACAGGAAATCGACCGTGAGCGGCAGGTCGATGGCGCGCATGAGATCGGCCATGAACACGAAGGCGCCGTTCAGCACGCACACCAGGTGAAGCTGCCCGCCGACGTAGTCGCCGTGAATCTGCGCGCCGAGCTGGGCCACGCGCGCCTCGATCTGGGCTCTGCCGATCTGCACGGGACCGTCGCCGGGCCGGAAGATGCTGGTTTCGGGCATGACGCGTCCTTATCCCAGGGACTGGCGCCTCGGGTCGCAGGCTGATGGCGCGCAGCAGGCGCCCCGGCGCGGCATGCGCGAGTATACCCGAGGCCCGGGAGCCACCCTCACTCGCCCCGCAGCCGGCGGAGCTCGTCCTCCTCGAGAAGCCGGAAGCTACTCAGCGGCAGGTCGCCCAGCCGCAGCGAGCCCAATCGGGTACGCCGCAACCGGCCCACGCGGTAGCCGACGGACTCGAGCATCCTGCGCGCCTGCCGGTTCCGCCCCTCGACGAGCACCAGCACGCAGCCGCCCTCGGCGGGCCGGGCCTTGATCGCGCGGGCCGGACCGTCGTCGAGCTCCACGCCCGCGCGCAGGCGCGCCAGCGCCTCGTCATCGACCGTGCCCTGCTCGCACCACAGGCGGTACTCCTTCTCGTGCCCGTGGCGGGGGTGCGTGAGGCGCAGGGTGAGGTCGCCATCGGTGGTGACGATCAGCAGGCCCTCGGAGTCCATGTCGAGCCGCCCCACCGGATGCAGCCCGGCGACCGAGGGCAACAGGTCCAGCACCGTGCGCCGGCCGTGCTCGTCGCTGACCGAGCACACCACCCCCGGAGGCTTGTTCAACAGGTAGCTGACGTGCTCGCGCTCGCGCGGCACGGGCCGGCCATCGACGCATACGTCGTCCTCGGGTAGCGCCCGGTCCCCGAGCCGCGCGACCCGACCGTTCACCGTCACGCGGCCCTCGAGGATCATCACCTCGGCTTTGCGCCGGCTGGCCACTCCGGCGCGCGACAAACGCTTCTGCAAGCGCTCGCCCGCGCGCGGCTCGCCGGGCGGATCGTTGATCCCGTCGCTCGCGCTCACAGCTCGAGCCGCCCCGACGCCACGCGGACCGCCGATCCCCCCACCTCCACCGCCGGCTCGCCGTCCTCCAAACGGACCCGCACCTCGATCTCGCTGGGGCGGCCCATCTCAACCCCCTGCCGGCTCAGGAACGTCGCCGGGCCGGATCGCGCGTCCACGATGCCGTTCCACG
The DNA here is from genome assembly GCA_964407955.1 of uncultured bacterium. Classification (GTDB taxonomy): domain Bacteria; phylum Deinococcota; class Deinococci; order Deinococcales; family Trueperaceae; genus JASBRS01. Next base: position 3,754 of record CAYOXR010000346.1, read on the forward strand.
CCAGGTAGGCACCCAGCGGGCCGTGGGCGCTGCCGGTGGCCGGATCCTCGACCACGCCAACCGCCTCACCGAACATCCGCGCACGTGTGCGGGCGTCACCTGCTTCCAGGCTGAACGCGAACACCGCACGGTGCTCGGCCGCCAGGAACGGCGCCAGCGCAGCCAGGTCGAGGCGCACGCGCGCCAGCGCCTCGAGCCCGCGGACGGGCACCATCAGGTAGGGCACGCCGGCGCTCACTACCGACAGCGGCAGGCTCGCCTCCAGGTCCTCGTTCGTCAGGCCGAGGGCCCTGGCGACCTCCTCGCGCCTGTCCACCTGGGCCAGCCGCCGCGGCCGGCCCTGATCCATCCACACTCGCGTCAGGCGCTCGCCGTCCCGCTCGAGGCTGACCGGCACTAGACCGATGCCCAGCTCGAGCGTGGCCGCCGTGGCCGGCAGGCGGCCGCGAGCCGCGAGCGCGTAGGCGGTACCGATGGTGGGGTGACCCGCCATCGGCAGCTCGCGCGCGGGCGTGAAGTAGCGCGCCCGCGCGTCGGCGCGCGCGCTGGGCAGGACGAAGGCCGTCTCCGACAGATTGAACTCCCGCGCCAGCGCCTGCATCGTGCCCTCGTCGAAGCCCTCGCCGTCGATCACTACCGCCAGCGGATTGCCAGCCAGGGGGCGGGACGTGAACACGTCCCAAAGCTCGTACTCGATTGCACCTTCGCCCATCCCGCGTCATTCTACGGTGCCCGGACAACGGGCACGCCCACGCACGCTGCTCGGTAGACTGACCGTCATGGACGCGCTCAGCCATGACGCCTTCAAGTCCATGATCGAGGACCTGATCCCCTTCAACCACTTCCTCGGCGTGCGTTTGGAGAGCGCGGACCCCGCTGCGGGACGCGTCGTGACGCGGCTGCCGCTGCGCTCGGAGTTCATCGGCAACGCGCTGCGCGACATGCCGCACGGCGGTATCGTCTCGGCCTTCATCGACGCCTCGGCCGGCGCGGCCGCGGCGCTGTCCCTGGCCGATCCCGGCATGGCCGACCGCCTCGCGACCATCGACATGCGCGTCGACTACCTTCGCGCGGCTCGCGGCAAGGCGTTGCTGGCGAGCGCCGAAGTGATGCGCAGCGGACGGCGCGTCATCGTCGTGCGGGTGGACGTGCGCGACGACGCGGGGACGCTGGTCGCGCTCGGTTCGGCCGCGTTCAACATCGCCCGCTGAGCTCACCGGCCACAGCGTCCGTTTCCCGGGCCCCATGCCGCCGCGTCCGGTCGAGCGCCACTGTCGGCGCCCGGACGCGGCCGGGACACACCCTGCCGGTCGGCAACATGCCCGCGCACGACGCGGTCGGGCCCCGTGCCGGGCCACGAAACGGTCCGGCACAACACCGCCGCCTCCTCGCGACGTGCTAGCCTCGGCGCCGTGACCGATCCTGTGCTGGAACGCTACGCCTCGCTGCTGATCGGATATTGCGTGGAGGCCTCGCCGGGCGACAACGTATACCTGTCGGTGGAGACCCCGGCCACCGATCTGGCGCGGGCGCTGGTGCGTGCGACCCTGAGGGTCGGAGCCGAGCCGCATCTGCGCTTGACGTACCCCGAGTACACCGCGGACCTCATCTCGCTCGCCAGCGACGAGCTCCTGGATGGCCCGGCCGAGCTGCAGCTCGAGGAGATCCGCCGCATGCAGGCCTTCGTGCGGGTGTCGGCGCCCGCCAACAGCTACGCGTTGAGCGGGACGGACGCACAACGGCGCTCCCGGCTGCAACGCCGCAATCAGCCGGTGAACGAGCACCGCGTCAACCACACGCGTTGGGTGGGCACCCGCTTCCCCACCGCGGCGGGCGCACAGGATGCCGGCATGAGCAGCGATGCCTACGAGCACTTCGTGCTCGACGCGATGTACCTGTTCGACGACGATCCGGCGGCACGCTGGCGCGAGCTGCGCGCCGAGCAGGCGCAGCTCATCGAGCGGCTCGCGGCCGCCCGCCAGGTGCGCATCCTGGCCGATGGCACGGACCTCCGCCTCGACGTGGGCGAGCGCACCTGGGTCAACTCCGACGGCAGACGCAACATGCCCTCGGGTGAGGTGTTCACCGGCCCGGTCGAGTCGAGCGCCGAGGGTGTGATCACCTTCGACGTCCCCAGCACGGTCGAAGGCGCCGAGGTCGACCACGTGCGCCTCACCTTCGCGGCCGGCAAGGTGGTGGACGCGCGCGCCGAGCGCGGACAGGAGATGCTGGATGCGCAGCTCGCCACCGACGACGGCG
>CAYOXR010000347.1:0-5399 GCA_964407955.1 uncultured bacterium
GACCGGGCCGACGCGCGCAGCCACGCACCGCCCGCCGGGCGTCCGCGGCACGGACGCCGGAGGTGGTCGTGGCGGGTCACGTGTGCCTCGACCTGGTGTGCCGCGTGCCGCGACCGGGCCTGGTACTTGGCCCCGGGGGCCTGCTCCAGGTCGCGGGAACGCGCTTGGCCACAGGCGGCGTCGTCGGCAACGCCGGTCTGGCGCTGGAGCGCCTGGGGCTCCACACGAGGCTGATCGGCGCGGTCGGCGACGACCCCTTCGGCGACGTCCTGCGCGGGGCGCTGGCGGAGCGCGGCGCGGTGGATGTCTCCGGCCTGCGGACCATCCGCGGCGCTGCCACCTCGTACACCCTGGTGCTGATACCGCCGGACGGGGAGCGCATGTTCCTGCACGAGCCCGGGGCCAACGCGCTCTTCACCGCCGCCGCGGTCGACCTCGAGCTGGTGGAGGGCGCTCGCTTGCTGCACGTCGGTTATCCCCCGCTGATGCCCGGGCTGATCGCCGACGGCGGCGCGGCGCTGGCGGCGCTGCTGCGCGCCGTCCGCGAGCGCCGGGTCGCGGTGTCGCTCGACACCGCCATGCCGGACCCCGAGTCGGAGGCGGCGCGCGCAGACTGGCCGGCATTCCTGCGCCGCGTGCTTCCACACACCGACCTGTTCATGCCCAGCTTCGACGAGCTGATCGTGCTGCTGCCGGCCCTGTGGCGCGCCACGGGCGCCGCCGCCGCCGCGGCCGAGGCGCCGGCGAGCCGCGCCGCCCAGGCCGTGCGCGTGGCCCTTCTGGCGGACGCGCTCCTCGCCATGGGCGCGCGCGTGGTGCTGCTGAAGATGGGCGCGGAGGGGGTCTACCTGCGCACCGGCAGCGTCGACGCGCTCGGCGGCATGGGCCGCGGGCGCCCCCGCGACCCGGCGGCGTGGGCCGACCGCGAGCTGTGGGCGCCCAGCCTCGAGGCCGACGTGGTCGGCACCGTGGGCGCGGGCGACGCCACCTGCGCCGGCTTCCTGGCGGGGATGCTGCGCGGCCTGGCGGTGGAGGACGCCCTCGTCATGGCCACCGCCGTCGGTGGCTTCAGCGTGGAGTCGGCCGACGCCGTCGGCGGGATCCCGGACTGGCAGACCTGCCGGCGCCGGCTCGACGCCGGCTGGGCGGCCAACGCACTGACGATCACGGCGCCCGGCTGGCGCCGCGCCGGGCGCCACGCGCTGTGGCGGGGACCGCGCGACGGCGGGGGGTCGAGCGGCGGCGGGCCGGCGTGATCGCTCCGCGCCGCCCGCCCGGCGGCGAGCGGTCGCGCGACGCGGCCGTGGTGCGCGCGGCGTCGGCTAGCATGGGCCGCGCCCAAGGAGGTGCTCGATGAACACCCTCACCACCCTTCTCGACAAAGGCGTGAGCCTGGGGCTCGACGTCGTGGCCGCCGTTGCCATCCTCGTCGTCGGCTGGTTGATCGCCCGCTGGGCGGCCGTGCTCACGCGCAGGATCGCCGAGCGCACGGGCCGGCTCGACCGCACGGTGACCAACCTGCTGGCGAGGCTGGTTCGCTGGACGGTGCTGGCGTTCACCCTCATCGCGGTGCTGGGCCGCTTCGGCGTGCAGACCGCCAGCCTCGTCGCCCTGCTCGGCGCCGCCGGCCTTGCCATCGGCCTGGCGTTGCAGGGCGCGCTCTCCAACGTGGCCGCCGGCGTGATGCTGATCGCGCTGCGGCCGTTCAACGTCGGCGACGCCGTCGACATCGCGGGCATCTCGGGTGTCGTCGACGACATGAACCTGTTCGCGACCGGGCTCACCGGCTTCGATGGCGTTCCACAGCACGTGCCCAACGGCAACATCTGGGGTAAGGCGATCAAGAACTTCAGCCAGGCGGACCGGCGGCGCAACGACCTGGTGGTGGGGATCGGCTACGGCGACGACATCGGCGCCGCGCTCGAGGTCGTCCAGGGCCTGCTCGCCGGCGAGGCACGGGTGCTCGATGAGCCCGCCCCGCTGGTGGCGGTTCAGTCGCTCGGGGACAGCTCCGTCAACCTGCTGATGCGCTACTGGACGCTTGCCGCGGACTTCTACGCCACACAGCTCGACCTGACGCGCGCCGTCAAGGAGCACTTCGATGCCGGCGGCATCTCCATCCCCTTCCCGCAGCGCGACCTGCACCTCGTCGAGGGCAACCTGCGAACGTCCGCGAGCGCCTGAGCCTGCGCGCGCGGCAGGTCAGCCGAGCTCGCGCAGGTCCTCGAACACCTGCCAGCCCACGCCCTCGGGCGTGGCCTCGAGCTTGCGCTGAAGCGTCTCGGCGACCCACGGCACCATGCCCGAGACGTCCTCGTCGTCGTCGGCGAAGGTCAGCACGGTGAGCTGATAGAACTGCTGGCTGGCGCTCAGCGTGCCGTCGTCGAAGAAGGCGAACGGCGCCGCCGGGATGGCGTCGACGAGGACGTGGACGTCCTTGCCGAGCGTGTCCGGCAGGTAGTCCGCGAAGCTGACGGCGAGCTCGCGCGGGTGCCAGAGGTAGCCCTGCAGCAGGCGGACGGGCCGGCGCGCGTCCTCCTGGCCGGGGCTCATCCGAGGCCGGGCGGCAGCGGCAGGTCCGGCAGCGCCTGGCGCCAGCGTGCCGCGAAGGCGGGGAGGCTGTCCACCAGCAGCCCCGTGAAGCCGAGCGCGCGGCAGGCCTCGATGTTCCTCTCGCTGTCGTCGATGAACACGGTGTCGCTGGGGGGAACGCCGAGCGCCCGCGTGAGCGCATCGAACGCGCGTGCGTCGGGCTTGCGGACGCCGATCTCGTTGGAGAACACGAAGCGCTCGACGCGATCCATCTCGGGGCTGTCGCGCACCAGGTCGCACAGCACCGGCACGTTGTTCGAGAGCATGCCGACCACGTAACGCTCGGGGATGGACCGGAGCAGGGCCACCATCGGCTCGCGCCTGACCACCGCTCCCAGGAACGCGCGCCGGAAGGCCTCCTCCTCCATCTCGACGGCGAGGCGGGCGGAGAGGCGCCGGTGGAAGCCGTGGAGGTCGAACGCGCCCTCCTCGAAGTCGGCCATCAGCTCCAGGTAGGCCGGCTCGAGCGTGGCCGCTTCGACCCCGGCGAGCCTGGCGATGGCGCGCGTGGCGCTGCTGTCGAACGTGCCCTCGGTGAACACGCCGCCCCAGTCGAAGGCGATGGCGTGGATCACGCGGCCCTGCCCTGGCCGGGCCAGGGCAGGGCCGCCACCCCGGCGATGTCGTGGTGCATCAGGCCCACCCCGTATGGGAAGAGGAACAAAGCGGTGAGCGCGATGTAGGCGGCGAGCGCGAGCAGGCTCGCCCGGCTGAAGAACGTCGAGTAGGCGTCGCCGTGGCGCCTCAGGTGGCGGTAGAGCGCCGTGCACAGCGCGAGCTGGGCCGCCACCAGGGCGAGGAGCGCCGTGAGGCTGGCGCCGGACCCGAGCCAGCGCAGCGGATACTCGAGCAGCGCCGCCTCCAGGTAGGTGACGACGCCCAGCAAGACGGCGAAGACGGCAAAGAGCGTGTGGGGTGGCGGTCGGTGGGTGTCTGGCATGGGGGAACCTTCTCGGTGGCCCCGCCGGCATGCGACCTCAGGTCGTGGGCGGGCGGGGCGAGCGTTCTCGAGCTGTGTGCGCGTCGCCCGCGGACCGCGCGGGCGCATGTCGGTGCGCCGCCCGCATGATACAGGCGCGGCGGCGGGGCGTGGTGGCGGTGGCGAGCGCGCCGAGCGACGGCGGCGGGGCGGCACCGGCAGCCGCGGCGCCCGGCCGCGCCGAGCCGCCGCGATGCTGAGCCAGTCCCACCCGGGCGCACGGCCGCGGAGCCGTCGCGCTCGGGCCCTCGCGCTCAGGCATCGCGGTAGGCGGCGGCCTCCGCCAGCGCGTCCTCGGAGACGATCGCACCGTCGTCGGCCTGAGCCGCGAGGTCGGCGATGGTGCGGGCCACACGCAGCACGCGCTCGAATCCGCGCCCGCTGAGATGCAGCCGCTCCACCAGGTGACGGGCCAGGCGCTCGGCCGCGGGCGTGAGCCGGGCCGAGGCGCGCAACGCCGCGCCATTGAGCTCGGCGTTGGCTGCGCCCTGGCGTGTCAGCATGCGCCGCCGTGCGGCCGCCACGCGCGCCGCAACGGCCGCGCTGGCTTCGCCCGGCGCGCGCTGGAGGACCTCGGCCGGGGTGAGCCGGGGCAGCCGCACGCGCAGGTCGAAGCGGTCGAGGAGTGGGCCGGAGACGCGCTGACGGTAGCGCCGGCGGGCGCCCGGCGTGCACTGGCACGGCTGCTCCGGATCGCCGTCGTAGCCGCACGGGCAGGGGTTGCGTGCCGCTACCAGCAGGAAGCGGGCGGGGAAGGTGACGCCGCCGCCGACGCGCGAGATGCTCACGAAGCCGTCCTCCAGGGGCTGACGCAGGGCCTCGAGGATGTGGCGGCCGAACTCGGGTAGCTCGTCGAGGAAGAGCACGCCGCAGTGGGCCAGGCTGACCTCGCCCGGACGCGCGGGGGAGCCGCCCCCCACGATGCCGGCCTGCGAGCCGGTGTGGTGCGGGCTGCGGAAGGGCGGGTGCCTGAGCAGGCCGTGCCCGCGCAGCAGGCCGGCACTGGAGTGGATGCGAGTCACCTCGATCGCTTCGTTCTCGGGGAGCGTCGGCAGGAGCCCGGGCAGGCGCCTGGCCAGCATGGTCTTGCCGGCGCCCGGCGGACCGGTGAGCAGGAGGTTGTGGGCACCTGCCGCCGTGATCTCGAGGGCGCGACGTCCGGCCGCCTGGCCGCGCACGTCGCGGAGGTCCGGACCACCGGGGGCCGGAGCGGCGGGGCCGGCCGTGCAGGGGGTCAGTTGGAGCCGGCCTTGCAGGTAGGCGGAAGCTTCCGCCAGCGTCCGCGGAGCGAGCACCGTGAGGCCGGCCACCACAGCGACCTCCGGGGCGTTGTCGGGTGGCGCGAGGATCACCATGCGACCGCGGGCGGCGCCGAGCAGCCCGATGTTGATCGCGCCGCGCACGGGTCGCAAGGTGCCGTCGAGCGCCAGCTCGCCGAACGACAGCACCCGTTCAAGCGCACGCGGCGGCAGCCGCCGTTGCGCGGCCAGCAGCGCCAGGGCGATGGGCAGGTCGAACGCCGGGCCCTCCTTACGCACGTCCGCAGGAGCGAGGTTGACGGTGATGCGGCTGGGCGGCATGGCCGCGCCCAGATGCTTGAGGGCCGCCCGCACGCGCTCGCGCGACTCCTGCACAGCGGCGCCCGGCAGCCCGACCACCGTGAACGACGGCAAGCCGCCGCTCACGAAGACCTCCACCCGCACTTCCAACGCCTCGACGCCGAGGACGGTGGCCGACAGCGCCGAGGCGAGCATGGTGCCTGAGGCTAGCGCCCCGAGCCGGGATGGCTGGGGTCGGCAGCGGCGCCGGCCGCGAAGGGCTCGGCAGC
>CAYOXR010000348.1:0-1763 GCA_964407955.1 uncultured bacterium
GCCGCCACACGCGCGGTGGCGGCGGCGGCGGCGGCAACAGCCTCAGGCGAGAGGCCGACCTCGCCGAGAAGCTTCGTGCGTTCACCGTGCGGCACGAAGGCGTCGGGCAGCCCGATGCGGACGACGGGCACCTGCGCGCCCACCTGCTCCAGCACTGCGCTCCCAAAGCCTCCCGCCAGCACGTTCTCTTCGACGGTGACGATGCGGCTGTGGCCGGCCGCCAGACGGCGTAGGAGCTCGACGTCGAGCGGCTTCACGAACCGTGCGTCGACCACGGTCGGCTGCTCTCCGTCCTCGCGCAAGAGGGCGGCGGCGCCCGCGGCGATGCCGACGCCGCTGCCGATGCCTACCAGAGCCACGCCCGTACCCTTCTCGAGCACGCTCGCCTTGCCTACCGGCAGGGGCTCCAGCGAGGCTGGAGGATCGAACGCCGCGGCCATGCCGCGCGGATACCGAAGGGCGACCGGTCCGTCAATCGTCACGGCGGTGGCCAGCATGCGCTGCAACTCGCCCTGGCTCGACGGCGCCATGACCGTCATGTTGGGAATCGCACGGAGATACGAGAGATCGAACGCCCCGTGATGCGTGGGTCCATCGTCGCCCACGAGACCGGCACGGTCGACCGCGAAGACGACCGGCAGGTTCTGCAGGCCGACGTCTTGGACGAGCATGTCGTAGGCACGCTGCAAGAACGTGGAGTACACAGCGACCACCGGCCGCAGCCCACCGATCGCCATTCCCGCGGCGAAGACGGCGGCGTGCTCTTCGGCGATGCCTACGTCGTAGAATCGGGCGGGGAAACGTCTCTCGAACGGTTCCAGGCCGGTACCCTTGGTCATGGCGGCCGTGATAGCGACGATGCGGTCATCACTCTCGGCGAGCCGCACCAGCGCCTGGCCGAACGCTTCGGTGAACGTGACTCCGACCGGCTCCTTCTTTCTCTCCCCGTTGCCGAGATGAAACGGACCCGTACCGTGGAACGTCTCGGGATGTCGCTCGGCCGGCGCGTACCCTTTGCCTTTGACGGTCTTCACGTGCACGACGACGGGGCGCCGCGTATCGATCGCCTGGCGAATGCTCTCGCGCAAGGCGTGCATGTCGTGGCCATCGACCACGCCGATATAGGCGAAGCCGAGCTCTTCGAACAGCATCCCGGGCACGAAGAACGCCTTCATCGACTCCTTCACGTCCTTGCCCAATCGATACGCCTGCTGCCCGATGGCCGGGATACGCGCCACCCCCCGCTCGATATCTTCGCGCAAGCGTGTGAGGGTGGGATCGAGTCGCAGGCGGTTGAGCGAGAGCTGCAGCGCGCCGACGTTGGCCCGAATCGACATCTCGTTGTCGTTCAAGATGACGACCAGCGGGCTGCGCAGGTGCCCCGCCTGGTTCAACGCCTCGAACGCCACTCCCCCCGTCAGCGCGCCGTCGCCGAGCACGCAGACCACGTTGCCGTGCGCACCGGGCGCCCGTCTGGCGGCCTCCACAAGACCGAGTCCATAGCTGATCGACGTCGATGCGTGGCCTGTGCCGACCACATCGTGATCCGACTCGGTCCGGCACGGAAACCCCGAAAGCCCCCCATGCTGGCGGATCGTCGCGAACGCGTCCCTTCTCCCGGTCAGGATCTTGTGCGCGTAGCACTGGTGACCGACGTCCCAGACGATCTTGTCGCGAGGACTCTGCAGCACGCTGTGCAGCGCCACGGAAAGCTCCACGGTGCCGAGACTTGCCGCCAGGTGCCCTCCGGAGTTGCTCACACA
>CAYOXR010000349.1:0-6273 GCA_964407955.1 uncultured bacterium
GGCCGGACGCCCTCGCCGGCGAGCGAGAGTCCCAGCTCGGCACCGTCCTTCGCCACCTCGCCGACGAGCGGGTGCCCCGCCGCGGCGAGCAGCCCGTGGACCTCGGCCAGCGCCGCGGGGTCGACGGGCCCCGCACCGGCCAGCGTGAAGGCGTCGGCTGCCAGCGCCGCCGCGCGAGCGGCGTCGCCCGCAACCGAGCACGCGCGAGCGGCCTCCAGCAGGGCGCGGCGCAGCCGCTCGGCCTCGCGCTCGCGCGTCTCGTAGATCCAGGCCTCCAGCTCCGTGCCGATGTGGCGCTCGTCGAAGCCGTCCAGGAACGGGCCCCGGTAGTGGCGCAGGGCGGCGTCGAGATCGCCGTGCTCCAGCGCCCGCCGGAAGGCGTCGAGGTCCAGCTCGACGGCCACGTCGAGGTCGCGCCGGTCGGCGCGGACCACGCCCGGGGCGCCGCGCCTGAGCTGAGCCAGGGCGACGGACAGGCTCTTCATGCGGTCGGCGGCGCTCGGCCAGAACAACTCGGCGACTTCGCGTCTGGCGTGGCGTCCCTCGAGGGCGATGTAGGCGAGCAGGAGGAGGGGCTTCTGCCAGCGGAAGTCCGAGCCCTCGAGCGCCAGGCCGCCGAGGGTGCGGAGCATGACTCCGCACTATAGCCAATGGAGCCGGAACGTTTAGGGGTCGTTTAGGGGTGGGCGGCGCACCCTCGGCGAGTGGCCACGGCCAGCGCCAGCGTCGGCGCCCGCCGGTGACGGCCCGGGAGGAGGCAGTATGACAGCCGCCGATCCGCCGATCCGCAGCCTCGCGAACGCGCTCGCCGCAGGCGACCTCGAGGGCGTGGCGGCGGTCTTCGTGCCCGACGCACGGTTCCGGGCGTTGCTGCCGCGCGAGGACATCGACACCCGTGGCGCCGAGGAGGCCGCGGCCTGGTTCTGGACCTGGTTCGGCGACGCCGAGCAGGTCGCGATCACGGCACTGGACGTGCGGTCGCTGGGAGCCGTCACGACCTTCCGCTTCCGGGCGCGGGCGAAGAAGCCGCGCGGCTGGAGCCAGATCGAGCAGGTCGGCGTGTGCGAGCTCGAGGACGGCTGCGTGGCGAGCATGCGCCTCGCGTGTTCCGGCTTCCAGTACGAGCCCGGGGCCGAGGCCGACACGCTGGACGGCGCGGCGGAAGGAACGGCTTTCGAAGGTGGGGAGCGTCAGGGCGGCGCGAGCGAACACCACTTCGATGCCGGCGACCTTGGCTGCGGCAGCGGCTTGCCGCAGGCCTTCCGCGAGCGCATCGCGGGCGTGGCTCTGGGGGACGTGCTCACGGTGGTGACGCGCGACCCCTCGGCGCGCGAGGACCTGCCGGCGCTCGCCCGGATGCTGGGGCACCACGTCCGCTCGGTGGAGCGGGGAAAGGACGGTACGACGATGATCACTGTGGAGCGTGGACGATGAGCGGCCGCATGCTGTTCAACTGCACGCACGGCAAGGAAGAGCCGGAGCAGGCGCTGCTGCCCTTCGTGGCCGCCAACGTTGCGGCGACGGCCGGCCAGCAGGCGCTGGTGGTGTGCACCGTCGATGCGGTGTGGCTGGGGACCAAGGGCGGTGCGGACGGGGTGTGCTCCAAGGACCTGCCGGCGCTCGCCGAGCTGCTGCCGAGCTTCCTCGCCAACGGCGGGGAGGTGTGGCTGTGCGGCGCCTGCACCAAGCCTCGCGGGATCGCCGAGGACGACTGTGCCGAGGGCGTGAAGATCGTCGGGGCGGCCACCATCATCGAGGCGATCGCCTCCGGCGCGACGCCGGTGGCCTTCGCATAAGGACCTGGGCGAGCCGCCGGGCCCGACGTCGCGGAAGCGCTCGGGCCCGGCGAACGTGCCGCGCGAATGGTGCGAGGCAGGCCCGTCCCAGTAGGGGGATGGAGGAACCCATGACCAGCAGTGTCGGCCGACTCGACACCGAGGACCTCACGAGCCGCGTCCAAGCCATGTACCGCGAGGTGGCGTTGCATCCCGAGCAAGGCTTCCACTTCGAGACCGGGAGGCCGCTTGCCGAGCGCCTTGGCTACGACCCGTCCCAGCTCGACCGCATCCCCGCTCCGGCCATCGACTCGTTCGCCGGTGTCGGCTACTTCTTAGACCTGGCCGCGATCGAGGCGGGCGAGACGGTGCTGGACCTCGGCAGCGGATCGGGCATGGACAGCCTGCTGGCGGCCGTCGCCACGGGCCCGGGAGGCGCGGTGATCGGCGTCGACATGACGCCGGAGCAGCTCGCGAAGGCGACCCGCCTGGCGGCGGGCGCCGGGCTCGCCAACGTAGCGTTCCGCGAGGGCCGCATCGAGGCGCCGCCGGTCGACCCCGGCTCGGTGGACTGCGTCGTCTCCAACGGCGTCATCAACCTGGCACCCGACAAGGGCGCGGTCTTCACCGCCGCCGCGGCGGCGCTGCGGCCGGGCGGCCGGCTGGCGCTCGCCGACATCGTGACCGAGAACGAGCTGCCCGCGGGCGTGACCTTCAACGCCTCGCTGTGGGCCTCGTGCATCGGCGGCGCCATGCAGCAAGGGCGCCACCTCGAGGCCATCGAGCGCGCGGGCTTCGAGATCCTGGAGGTGCGCGCCAACGAGCGCTACCGCTTCCTGTCGGACCAGGCCGTCAACGCCTCCCGCGAGTACGGGGTCAAGAGCGTCTCGCTGCTGGCCACGCGCCGCGGCGCATAGAGGCCCCGGCGCGCGGGTCCCGGGCGCGCGGACCCCAGGCGCCGGCCCCTGCCGCTCCCCGGGCATGCCGGATTCCCTCGGCCCGGCGACGTCGCGCGCCGCCCGGGTCACTGCAGCGGGACGTTCACCACCTGTCCGAAATCGCTCAGCGGCTCGTCGAAGGCCGCGGCGTTGCCGACCACCATGATCACCAGCCCGTCGGGGTTGAGCACCTGGCGGGCTGCCGACTGCACCTCGGCGGGCGTGATGGTCTGCACGGTGTCGAGGTAGGTCTGGAAGTAGCCCGGCGGCAGTCCCAGGAGTTGCACGCGGGCGGTGCGTTCGGTGGTGTCCGCGACCGAGGTGTCGCGGAACACCGCCTGGTTGACGATCTGGTTGCGGGCCTGCGTCACCTCGGCGGCGCTGACGCCCTGGTCGCGGAGCTGCTTGATCTCGCTCAGCATCAACTGCAGCACCTGGCCGGTGGCGTCGGAGCGGGTGAACGCGTAGGCGAGGAAGATGCCGGGGAAGGCGAAGCCCTGGCTGAGCTGCGAGCCGGTGGTGTAGGCCAGCCCGCGCTTGGTCCGGATGTCGGTGAACAGCCGGCTGGTGAAGCCGCCGGCGCCCAGGATCTGGTTGGCGACCATGAAGGTGTCGTAGCTGGGCGTGTAGGCCCGCATGGCCGGCTCGCCGATCAGGATGATCGACTGCTGCACGTCCTTCTGGGTGAAGTACACCTTGGGCGTGGGGTGCTCGTTGAACGGCGGCAGCGTCGGCTTCGGCGGCAGCGCATGCTGCCAGGCGCCGAGCGTGGCGTTCAGGGTGTTCAGCATGGCGTCGGCGTTGAAGTCGCCGGTGATGGCGATCACCGTCGAGGCAGGGCCGTAGTAGTCGTTGTGGAAGGCGATCAGGTCGCTGCGCTGGATGGCGTTGATGGTGGCGGCGGTGGGGTAGGCGCCCGACGGGTGCCCCTCGGCCACGCGGTAGGAGAACTCACGTACGGCCAGCTGGACGGGGTTGTCGACGACGCGCTTGATGGCGTCGAGCTGGCGCTGGCGTTCAATGTCGATGCGGCTCGGGTCGAAGTCCGGGCGGGTGAGCACGTCCTGCCAGATGGGCAAGACCTGGTCGACGTTGCTCGCCAGCGCCGAGAACGACACCGACGCCAGCACGTCGTTGGAGCTCGCCTCCACGGTGGCGCCCAGCGTGGCGAGCTGCTCGTCGATGGCGTCCGGGCTGCGGCCGCCGGCCCCGCCGTCACGCAGGAGATGCGCGGTGAAACCGGCCAGCCCCACCTTGCCGGCCGGATCGTAGACGCTGGGAGCGTCGACGTAGGCGACGCCCTGCACCAGCGGCAGGCTGTGGTCCTCGGCCAGGTAGACGGTGATGCCGTTGGCCAGCACCGCCTTGCGCGGCGTAGGCGCCTGGAAGTGGATCGGCGCGAAGGTCATGGTGCTGGGGTCCGGCCAGCTGGCGGGCTGGGCGTGCGCGCTGAGCGCCACCAGGGCCGCCGCGAGCGCGGCGGCGGCGAGCGCCAGGGCGCGCCTGGCCCGCTCGCGCTGGGTCCGGTCGCGCTGGGCCCGGGGCGCCCTCGCGGCGGCAAGGGCCTGCGGGCGCCGGTCGGCCGGCCGTGCCTGGGCCGTCCGTGCCTGGGCCGTCCGTACCGGGGCCGTCCGTGCCTGGGCCGGCACAGGTGCCGCCCGGGGGGTTCGGTCGCGGCGCATCAGTTGCCTCCCTGCGGCGGTTCGAGAACCGCCACCGTGCGGTTCTGGGCGGTGAAGACCTGCTTCGCCACGGCCTGGATCTCGGCCGCGGTGATCGAGTCGTACGTCTGCAGGTCGCTCATCAGATGCTGCCAGCCGCCGGCGAAGAGCTCATTGAACGCCAGCGCTTCGGCCAGCCCGGCGTTGGACGACCACGTGCGCAACTCCTGGGCGCGCATGAGGTTCTTCGCCTTCTCCAGCTCGGTGGCGCTCACGGGTTGGCTGGCGAGCTTGGCGAGCTCGTCGTAGATGTCCGCCTCGACCTCGGCGGCGGTGTGCGGCGCCTGCGGCAGCGCGTAGACGATGTACAGGTTCGGAAGGCGGGTGCCGGGGAACGCGCTGGAGGTGCTGACGGCGGACGCGACCTGGTCCTGCAGCACCAGCCGCTTGTACAGGCGCGAGGTGCGTCCCTGTCCGAGCAGCTCGTCGATGAGGTCGAGCACGTAGGACTCGCGGGACGGGTAGGTGGGCTTGTGATAGCCGATCACCAGCTGCGGCTGCGCCTTGAACGTCACCGTCACGTCCCGCTCCGCTGTCTGCGGCGGTGCCGGCGGGAACATGGTGTGCAGCGTGGTGTGGTCGGGCACGGCGCTGAAGTACTTCACGAGGGTGGCCATGTCCGTCTGCGGGTCGAGGTCGCCGACCGCCACCAGCACGGCGCGGTCGGGCGCGTAGAAGGCCTGGTAGAAGGCGTGCGCCTCGGTGGCGGTGTAGCCCTCGATGTCCTGGGCCGTGCCGATCAGCGGGCGCCCGTACGGCTGGCCCTCGAAGGCGGCGGCCAGGAACGCCTCGAGCAACACCCCCTGGGGATTGTCCTCGCTGCGCTGCCGCCGCTCCTCACGCACCACGTCGCGCTCGGCGTAGAAGGAGCGGAACACCGCGTTCGACATCACGTCGGCGTAGACGCGGGCGTAGAGCTCGACGCGGTTGGCGGGCAGCGACACCACGTAGTGCGTGTAGTCGTAGCCGGTCGAGGCGTTCAGCCCGACCGCGCCGTTCACCGAGAAGAGGTCGTCGAGCGGCGCCTGCGAGGCAAGAGAGTGGGCGTGCTGGCGTGCCGCCATGAACTCGCTCTGCAGCGTCTTCACCAGCGCCGCGTCGCCATGGGCCTGCGCGTTCTTCAGCGCGTAGGCCAGGATCTCGACGTCGGTGAGGGCGATGGCCTCCTGCTGAGGCTGATCGCTGCCGATGGTCTTCGTGCCCTTGAAGGCCATGTGCTCGACCATGTGGGCGATGCCGCCGAGCCCGGGCGGCTCGTCGATGCCGCCGACGTTGAACATCAGGTCGAAGCTCACCACCGGTGCGGCGTGTTGCTCGACCAGGATGATGCGCATGCCGTTGTCGAGCACCCGGTAGTGCACGCGCGAGGCGAGGTCCTGCGCCAGCGCTCCGGGCAGCAGCGCCAGAACGGCGACGAGCACCGCCAGCATGGCGGTTGCCCGCCGCCGGCGCGGCGCAAGGCGCGCGCCCCCGGAGCGGCCGGCGCCAGGCGGGCAACCGCAGTCGGGTTGTGTCATGGCCACGGATCGACTCCCTCCCAAGGTGCGCCCCGCGTGACAGCCAAGCCGCCCGGCACATCTCGCGAAGCCGCCGTGCCTCGGTGCCGGGAAGGCATGCTGGCGCGCATGGCGTGGCTCCATGGTACTTCGCCTGCCGCGGTCGGGATGGTGGCCGGAGCCGCCTTGTGCGGCGTGTTCGAGGCGTTGCGTTTGTGGTCGTGCGTCCAGACCGGGCGCGTTGGCACCGCGACCGTCGGTGCGGGCGTGTTGATTCGCGCCCGTCGACGGTGGCACCGAAAGTGCTGGGCACGTGGTGCTGGGCACGTGGTGCTGGGCACGT
>CAYOXR010000350.1:0-2323 GCA_964407955.1 uncultured bacterium
TTGGCTCGCTCGAGGGTGCCGACGATCGAGTCACGGCCTCCAGCCTAGCTCGTGAGGCGACGGCGGTGTCGGCGGCCGGCCCCGACAGCCTCACGCGCCTCCCTTCTCGGCCGCCAGCGCCAGATCGAGCTGGGCGCGCCGCTCGCGCTCGCCGGCCGCCAAGCGGTAGCGACCCGACGCCGTACGCGCAATCAGCCCGCGCAGCTCCAGGCGGGTCAGGCGCGGGGCCAGGTCGGCCGCTCCGGCGCGCAGCGCCAGCCCGAGCGCATCCAGCGTGGCTTCGTCGACGCCATAGAGCACCTGAAGCACACCTGCGTCGGCGGCGCTCAGCCCCAGCGCAGCGGGCGGCCGACGCGCCGGCAGGGGCTTCCGGTCGGCGGCGTACGCCGGGTCGCCCGGCTCCGCCCGGAAGCGGAACAGCACGTCTTCGAGCTCGGTGAGCACCAGGGCGCCGTCGCGGATGAGCGCCAGCGTGCCGGCGACGCTGGGGTCGCCAAGGCGGCCGGGGCAGGCGAACACGTCACGGTGCTGCGCGCTGGCGTACTCGGCGGTGCTGTTGGTCCCGGAGCGGATGCCCGCCTCAACGATCACGATCAGGCGAGACAGGCCGCTGACGATGCGGTTGCGCAGCGGGAAGGCGTGCGGCTGTGGGTGCACATCGGGTGCGTGTTCGCTCACGAGCGCGCCGCCGGCCGCGAGCAGCCGCTTTGCAAGCGGGCGGTGGCTCGGCGGATGCAGGTGGGCGTGACCGCCGCCGAGCACCGCCACGGTGCTGCCCTCCGCCTCGAGCGCACCGACGTGCGCGGCCCCGTCGATGCCCAGCGCGAGCCCCGAGACCACCGTGACGTCGAGCCGCGCCAGCGCCCCGGCAAGCTCGCGCGCTAGCGCAAGACCGCGCCCGGTGGCGCGGCGCGTGCCGACGACAGCGGCAGCACGCACGCGCGGTGCCGTGACGGCAAAGGTGGCCGGCAGGGCGCCCTGCAGGTAGAGCAACGGCGGAGGAGGCTCAGGGGCGTACCACAGGGGCGCGGGGTAGCGAGCGTCGTCCCAGCACAGGACCTCGACCCCGGTGTGGCGCGCGACGGTAAGCTCACGCGCGGCCCGCGCGCGATCGAGCGAGCCGGGCAGGGCGCGGAAGAGCGCCGACGGGAAGCCGCTCGGCGCGGGGGCGCCACGCTCCGCTCCGGCGACGGCGGCCGCCAGCGTGCCGTACACGTCCCGCAGGAGCGCCAGGCGACGTGGCCCCATGCCGGCGACGTGCAGCGCAGCCGCCGTGAGGAGCGCGGCGTCGTCCATGCCCCATGCTGGCAAGTCGCGGCCGGCCGCGGCCGGCGGCCTCCATGCATGCCGAGGTGCGCACGGCAGCTCGCGACGCTCTACCAGACACCATCGCCTTGCGTCTGCAGCGCGCACACAGGCGAGACGGGACGATCAGGCGAGCTTCCAGCGGCTCCCCTCGGGCGTGTCCTCGACCTCGATGCCGAGCTCGTCGAGGCGCGCCCGCAGGGCGTCGGCCGCCTCGAAGTCGCGGCGGTCGCGGGCCCGCTGGCGCTCGTCCAGCAGCATGCCGATCAGGCCGCTCAGGAGCCCACGCTCCTCGCCGGCCACGTCGACGACCGGCGGGATGCCGAGCACGTTGCCCAACAGCTCCTCGAACAGCTTCCGGCCCGCCGCCCGGTAGGCGCCGGAGGCCCCCTGCTCGAGGCGCCTGTTGATCTCGCGGGCGGCGTCGAACAGCACCGCCACCGCCTGGGGCGTGTTCAGGTCATCGTCCATGGCGGCGGCGAAGCGCTCCCGCTCGCGCCCGAACGCGCCCGCCTCGGCCGTCTCGTCGCCGTCGCCGAGCGCGCGGTAGCTGTCGCGCAGCCGCTTCAGCCCCTGGTCCGATGCCGTCAGGCTGGCGTCGGAGAAGTCGGACACGCTGCGGTAGTGCGATCGCAGCAAGTGGAAGCGCACGGCGATGGGGTCGTAGCGCTCGAAGAGCTGCGCCAGGGTGACGAAGTGGTTCTTGGACTTCGCCATCTTCTCGCCCGCCAGCGTGATCATGTTCCAGTGCAACCAGACGCGGGCGAAGGGCTTCCCAGCGGCCCGCGCCTGAGCGATCTCGCATTCGTGGTGCGGGAAGATGAGGTCGAGCCCGCCGCCGTGGATGTCGAACTCGTCGCCCAGATACTTGGTGCTCATCACGGAGCACTCGAGGTGCCAGCCCGGGAAGCCTTCGCCCCAGGGGCTCGGCCAGCGCATGATGTGACCGGCCTCGGCCTTCTTCCACAACGCGAAGTCGCGCGGGTCGTCCTTGTCCGAACGCACCTCGACGCGCGTC
>CAYOXR010000351.1:0-1541 GCA_964407955.1 uncultured bacterium
CGGCGTACAGGTAGACGCCCTGCTTCTTGGCTTCGGCCGACATCGATTCGAGCTGCGCGAAGGTCTGCGGAGGACCGCTCAGGCCCAGCGACTTCAAGGTGGCGGGGTCGTACACCCAGATACGCGTGTTGGTGTCGAGCGGCAGCCCGTAATAGTGCCCCTTCCAGTAGTTCGTGGCCAGCGGGCCGGGGAACACGGCGCTCGAATAGCTCTTGAAGGCGGGCATGTCCTTGTCGAGGGGGGCCAGCACGCCGAGGTTGGCGAGCTCAGGCACCCAGATGATGTCAGAGCGCACCAGGTCGGGCAGCTGCGCGCCCGCCACAGCCGTGATCAGCTTCTGGTGCAGGTCGTTGTAGGGGATGGTGACGTCTTTGACGGTGATGTCCGGGTTCGCCTTCTCGAATGCCGGGATGATCACGGTCTCGAGCTGCTTGACCTCGGGTCCGTCGGAGCTGTAGGCGTCCCAGAAGGTGATCGTGGTCTTGCTTCCCTGGGCGGCGGCGCTCGTCGCCAAGCCCGCGGCGACCAGCAGGGCCGCCAGTGCCAACATGAGTCTCGGGGTGCGCATCCTGTTCGTGCCTCCTTCGTTCGGTCGCGGTGTTCTGCACGCGGAGCGGTGCCGTCGGCGACGGCCCGTCTCCTTCATGGTCATGGACGGACTACGCCGTGCGCTCAGTCGACCACCTCCGCATCCTCGGGCGCGCGCGCTCCCAGGCGCGCTTCCGCCAGGACGTCGTGCTCACCTTCCAGAGGTCCCGTCAGGGTCGCGCGGAGAACGAGGCTGGCGGCGCCGACGGCCCACTTGACGTCGTCCCAGGGGTCGACCTCGATGGCCACCGATGCGGCAGCCGGGAAGAGGTGGGCGCGCAGCTCGCGCCCGAATGCGGGCTCGAGCCAGCGCCAGGCCTGCGTTCCCTCGCCGCTCACCAGCACGAGCTCGGGTGCCAGCACGTTCACCAGCCCAGACACGGCACGCCCGAGCGTGGCGCCGGCACGGGCGTAGACGTCGCGCGCGCGCCGATCACCTTCGTCGGCGAGCGCCCGAAGCCGGTCGGCGCCCTCGTCGGCGGCCAGGATCCCGGCCTCGCGCGCCTGCGCGGCCAGCGCCGGATCGCCCACCAGGGCCTCCAGGCAGCCGCGCTTGCCGCAACTGCACAGCGGTCCATCGGCCGAGACCAACATGTGGCCGAACTCGCCGGCGCCGCCCCGGAAGCCGCGGTAGATGTCGCCGCCGGCCACGATGCCGAGGCCGACGCCCCGGCCGATGGTCACGGTGATGAAGTCCTCGCGCTCGCGCCCGTGCCCGTAGAGCCGTTCCCACACCGCCAGGGTATTGACGTCGTTATCCACCAGCACCGGCGCGCGCAAGCCCTGCTGCAACCGGTCCGCCACGCGTATCCCGCGCCACCCGAGCAGTGGCGAGTCGAGCTCGCCGCTGCTCGCGTCGAAGACACCTGGCACACCGATGCCGATGCCGAGCAGCGGGGGGTGCTCCTCGGAGCGGCCAAGCCAGTCTGCCAGGATCTCGGCCAGCCGCTCCA
>CAYOXR010000352.1:0-7611 GCA_964407955.1 uncultured bacterium
TCGAGCCCGATCGAGAAGCCCGCCGCGTGCGGCAACAGGGCGCCGTCGTAGCGCCCTCCGCCGAGCAGCGGCTGCCCGAAGTCGAAGGTGTAGGCGCGGAAGGTCACGCCCGTGTAGTAGGCGAGGCGTCTGGCCATACCAAGGTCGAGCAGGAGCTCGCTGTCGTCCTCGAACTGCTCCACCACGCCCTCCAGACGATCGATCTCGGCCCGCGTCTCGGCCCACGGCGCCAGCCGCCTGGCCTCGCCGAGCACGTTGCCGCCGCCGTAGAGGTCGGGGGCCTCGAGCAGCGCGGCGGCCACGCCGCCGGAGAACCCCAGCTCGGCGACCATGCGCGCGATGTCGCTGCGGTCCTTGCGGTCGAGGGCGTCGGCCAGTGCCTCGCGGCGGGCTCCCGGGACGCGCGCCACGTCGAACAGCGCGCGCACGAAGCCCGGATTGCCGATCTCCACGCGTGGCACGAGCCCTACCGTACGCAGAGACTCGCGCGCCAGGTGGATGAGCTCGGCGTCCGCGCGGGCGTGGCTGACGCCGATCAGCTCGATGCCGATCTGCGTGAACTCGCGCGTGCGCGCCAGCTCCGAGTCGATGGCGTGCCAGACGGTGCCGCTGTAGCGGAGCCGCAGCGGGAAGCCGGCTCCCGCCGCCGCCTCCGGGAAGCGCGCCGCGACGAGCTGCGCCAGGGCCGGTGTGAAGTCCGAGCGCAACGCCAGCACCCCGCTGTCACGATCGGAGAGCTTGAACGACTGCTCGCTGCGGGGGTGCCGCGGATCGTAGCGCTCCAGCGCCGGCACCTCGACCGGCTCGTAGCCCCACAGCCGGTACAGCTCGTGCAGGCGCGCCACTGCCTCGGCCCGCGCGCGGGCTGCGGCGGGCTGCACGAAGCGGGTTCCGTCGGGAGGAGCGGGTGGCGTCACGGCAGGCCTCGGCGTCGGCGGTCCGGCCGCCGCTCAGCCCCGGTACGCGCGCATCGGGTCCGGGCGATCGTCATCGCTGGCTGGCGGCCGGCCGCCGCCGGCCTGGGCAGCGCCGGGGAAGCTCGCCACCACTGCGAGCGTGCCGATGATGAGCTCCACCAGCAGGAACACGAAGTTGCCCGGTGACACCACGTTGTCGATGACGATGCTGGCCAGGCGGCCGGCGGCCTCCGCCAGGATCAGTAGCCCCGGCAGCCGCAGGTAGGCCCTCGGCGCGCTCCGCGAGGACGCCGCCCACAGCATGATCCCCCCCATCACCACGAACAGCGCCCCCATCAGGGCGCGCACCTCGCTCAGGCCGCGCGGCTCGACGACCTCCAGCCCGACGATGCGGACCACCACCAGCGGGTCCACGAGCCCGAAGAAGCCCCACGCCAGGGTGAGTCCGGCCGCAACGAAGCCTAGTTGGGTGCGCCCTCGCATGACGCGGCCATGCTACCACCGGCACGCGCTCAGCGGCCGGCCGCGGTCTCCACCAGGGCGAGGTTGTCGCGATGCACCACCTCGTCGAAGTCCTTGGCGCCGAGGATGCCGGCGATCTCGTTGGTGTGGCACCCCTTGATGCGCGCGAGCGCGTCGCTGGCGTAGTTGCTGAGGCCGATGCCGAGCGTGTGGCCGTCGTGCCTGAGGGCGATGGCGTCGCCGAACGCGAACTCCCCCTCCACGGCGCTGACGCCACGCGGCAACAGGCTGCGACCGCGGCTCAGCGCCGCGGCGGCGCCGGCGTCCAGGTCGACGGCGCCACGCGCCGGCTGCTGCGCGATCCAGGCCTTGCGGGCCGGCGTCCGGCGCCGCGCCAGGAAGCGGGTGCCGTTCACGTCACCGCGCGCCAGGGCCTCCAGACCGCGTCCGCCCCCCCCGATGACGAGCGTCTCGATGCCGGCGTCGGTGGAGACGCGCGCGGCCCTGAGCTTGGTGGCCATGCCGCCGGTACCCCGGTCTCCCGGCTGCCCCGCCGCCAGCGCCTCGACGTCGGCCACGCTTCGCACCACCTCGATGCGCCGGGCGTCCGGCCGCTCGCGCGGGTCGGCGTCGAACAGACCGGCGACGTCGGTGAGGATGACGAGGGCATCGGCATCGACCAGGTAGGACACCCAAGCAGAGAGCGTGTCGTTGTCACCGAGCTTGAGCTCGCTGGTGGCGACCGAGTCGTTCTCGTTCACCACCGGCACCGCACCCAGCTTCAGGGAGGCCTCCAGGGCGTGCTTGGCGTTCACGTAGCGTTCCCTGTCCTGCACGTCTCCCGCCGAAAGCAGCAGCTGGGCCACGGGACGCGGCGCCAGGGCGCGAGACCAGTCCAGCATCAGCAGCGTCTGACCGACCGCCGCCGCCGCCTGCTTCTCCGGCAATGTCAGCGGCAGCTCCAGCCCCAGCGCCTCCCGGCCGGCCGCGCCCGCCCCCGAGGACACCAGCACGAACTGCGCGCCGTGCTCCTCGGCGAGGACGCTCGCGCCCCGGGCGATCGCCCACAGCAGCGGCGCATGGATGCGGCCGCGTTCGTCGGTGATGGAGCTGGTACCCACCTTGACGACGAACCTCCGCCACCGTCCCGGCACCGTCACTCCTCCATCAAGTAGCCGCGGAACGCGTCTGGAACGAGCTCGACGTCGAGCCAGTAGCGGCCGCCCTCGTAGCCGGCGGCGCCGTCACGCAGGAGCCGCTTGAGCGCCGCCTGCACCTTCCCCTGAACGCGCCGCAGGAAGGCCGCCTGCCAGTCCTCGTCGGGCTCGAGGTGCGCCAGGAAGGCGCGGTGGAAGGCCGGCAGGTCGTCCAGCGGGATGCAGCTCTCCAGGGCCTGCCAGTCCACGCGGCCGGCATGGACCGGCGCGCAGGGAGTCGGGATCATGTCTCCATGCTAAGGCCTGGCGCCGTGCCCGCGACGCCGGTGCTCGGGCCGGTGCAGGTGGCATGCTAGACTCCGGAACCTGACGCGGCGGGCCGGCCCGGCCGGCGGCCGACGCGGCCGCGCCGCCCGGGGGTGCGGGCCCGGGTGCCGCCACAGGGACTGAGGAGGACGCATGCGCGCAGCGATCGTGGGCGCCACCGGCGCCGTCGGAACCGAGCTCCTGGAGATCCTCGAGCAGCGCCGCTTCCCGGTCACGTCGCTCACGCTCTTCGCCTCGCCGCGCAGCCGGGGCCGCACGCTGCCCTTCCGCGGCGAGACGCTGCCGGTGCACGCCCTGCCGGCCGACGACGACCTCGACGCCGACGTGGTCTTCTCGTCCGCCGGCGGCTCGGTGTCCAGGGCGCACGCCTGGGGCTGGGCGGGCCACGGCGCGCTGGTCGTGGACAACACCAGCGCCTGGCGCATGGACGCGCGCGTGCCGCTGGTGGTGCCCGAGGCCAACGGCGAGGCTGCCCTGGCCCATCGGGGCGTGATCGCGAACCCGAACTGCTCGACCATCATCGCGCTCATGGCGCTGGCTCCCCTGCACCGTGCCTTCGGCTTGACGCGGGCCACGGTCGCCACCTATCAGGCGGTGTCCGGCGCCGGCCAGGCCGGCATCGAGGAGCTGCGCGAGCAGACCCGCGCGGTGCTGGCAGGCGATGACGCCGCGCCGCGCAAGTTCCAGCACCCGATCGCCTTCAACCTGTTCAGCCACGACAGCGAGGTCGGCGAGGACGGCTACAACGTCGAGGAGCGCAAGCTGGTGCAGGAGACCCGTAAGATCCTCGACGCGCCCGAGCTGAGGCTCAGCGCGACCTGCGTTCGCGTGCCGGTGTTCCGCGCGCACAGCGAGGCCATCCACGCCGAGTTCGCGCGTGCGGTCAGCGCCGACGAAGCTCGCGAGACGCTCGCCGGCGCGCCGGGGGTGCGCGTGGTCGACGACCGTGCGCGTAACACCTTCCCCATGCCGCTCAGCGCCTCGGGTGGCGACGAGGTGCTGGTCGGACGGATCCGCGCCGATGCCAGCCGGCCGGGTGCCATCGCGCTGTTCGTGGCCGGCGACCAGATCCGCAAGGGCGCCGCACTGAACGCCGTGCAGATCGCCGAGCACCTGGTCGCCCACGGCGCCCTGGCGGACGCGACCCCCTCCTGAGCCGGCGGCCGCTCCAACGTCCCGCGAACGGGCCGGGGTCCGGAGCGCGTGCACCGGCCAGCGCGCAACGGTAGACTCAGATCACGTCCAACACAGGCCCGCCGCCGACGGCACGCCGCCGTCGCCGCGGAAGGGAGCGGTATGAAGCTTGCCATCGTCACGGACTCGACCAGTGACCTGCACGAGGACGAGCTGGCGCGCCTCGGCGTCACGCGGGTGCCGCTCTACGTCAGCTTCCGCGGGGAGACGTACCGCGACTGGGTCGACATCGAGCCGGCCGAGATCATCGCCGGCGTGGCCGAGGGCGCCGAGCTGCCGACCACCAGCCAGCCCAGCCCCGAGGACTTCGCCGGGGCCTACCGTGCGGCCGTGGAGGGAGGCGCCGAGGCCATCCTGGCGATCACGCTCACCGCGGAACTCTCCGGCACGTACCAGTCGGCGGTGGCGGGCTCGGAGGCGGTGACGGTCCCGGTGCACGTGTTCGACACGCGCTCGGCCAGCCTCGGCATCGGCGCCATGGTCCGCGCCGCTGTGCGCATGAACGAGCGTGGCGCGTCGCTGCAGGCCATCGAAGACGCCCTCGCTCTCATGCGCGACACCACCTTCATCGTCTTCACCGTCGCCACCTTCGACTACCTGCAGAAGGGCGGGCGCATCGGCCGCGCCAGCGCCCTCGTGGGCAGCCTGCTCAACATCAAACCGCTGCTGACCCTGGAAGACGGCAAGATCGCGCCGCTCACGCGCGCCCGCGGCATGAAGAAGGCCTTGCAGGAGATGGTGGACCGCCTGAGGGCCTACGCCGCCTCGCAGGCCGGTCGGCGCGTGAGCGTGGACTACATCCACATCCAGGACCCGCAGGCGGTGGAGCGGCTCAAGGCCGCCGTGGATGCGGCCGCGGTGCCGGTGGAGGCCGGCGGCTTCTACCAGATCGGCGCAGTCTTGACCAGTCACGTGGGACCGGGGACCTTCGGGTTGATCGCGCGCGTCGAGCCGGACTAGGGCGCGTCCCCCCTCCTCCGGCTCGACGCGCCGTGCAGCGGGCTGCGTGCGCCCGCGTCGGATCACGCCGGCGTGCCGTCGCGTGCCGGGGCGGGGGCCAGCTCGCCGGCGGACTCCGGCGCTCGCGACGGGGCCGGCAACGGGCGCCTGATCAGCGTCGACGCGAACGCACCGGCAAGCACGACGATCCCACCGATGCGGACGGCCGATCGAAGGCCCTCGACGAAGGTGTGTGCGTCGTGGTAGCCACCGACCCGCGCGAAGACCGAAGCCAGCACCGCCACCCCGAACACACCCCCAAGCTCGCGGATGGCATTGTTCGCTCCCGAGGCCTTGCCCTCGTCCTCGCGAGGCACGGAGCTCAGCACCACGTTCGCCACCGGCGCGAAGAACAGCGCCATGCCCACGCCGGCGAGCATGAACGGCACCACCAGGTCCGCGTATGGCGTGGCGGAGGCGGTCACGGACGCGAGCCACAGCAGGCCCGCCCCCTGAAGCGCCAGGCCGGCAGCCATCAGCCGGTGCCCGCCGAGTCGGTCCGAGAGCGCCCCCGCGATGGGCGCGACCAGCATCGGCATCGCCGTCCACGGCAGGATCCGCAGGCCCGACTGCAACGGCGAGTATCCCTGCACCGTCTGGAAGAACTGAACCAGCAGGAACACCGAGCCGAACATCCCGAAGAACATCAACAGCGACGCGGTGTTGGCCAGGGCGAGGGTGCGGTCGCGGAAGAAGCGCATCGGCAACATCGGCCTGGACGTGCGAAGCTCCCACGCTACGAAAGCCACCAGCAGGAGAGCGCCCACGGCGATCGGGACGACGATGCCCGGCGAGGTCCACCCGCGGGCGTTGCCCTGCACCAGCCCCCAGACGACGCCGAGCAGCCCGGCGCTGGCGAGGCTTAGGCCGGGAAGGTCGAGCGCTCCGTCCGCTCCTCGCGTCTCGTCGAGCCGGAGCCAGGCCAGCGGCGCCAGGACCAGGCCGAGCGGCACGTTGAGCCAGAAGATCCAGTGCCAGGACATGCCGCTCACCACCGCGCCGCCCACCAGCGGCCCGACGGCAACGGCGAGCCCCCCGACGCCGCCCCAGATGCCGAGCGCGAGGCCGCGGCGCTCGACCGACACGGCCGCCGACAGGATCGTCAACGTCAGAGGCGCCACGATCGCACCCGCCAGGCCCTGCACCGCCCGCGTGATGTCGAGCATGGTCGCGCTCGTGGCCAGCGCGGACGCCGCCGAAGCCCCCGTGAAGAGCAGCAGCCCCGCCGCGAGCAGACGGCGCCTGCCGAAGCGGTCGCCGAGCGCCGCACCCGTCAGCAGCAATACGGCGAACGACAGCGTGTAGGCGTTCACCGTCCACTCGAGCTGCGCCACCGAGGCGTGCAGGTCTTGCCGGATCACCGGCAGCGCGGTGGTCACGACCAGGTTGTCCAGGCTCCCCATGAACTGCGCGAGCGAGGTGATCACCAGCGCCCATACGATGCGTGCCCGATTATGTGTGTGAGTCATCACTATTTCTTCTGGAAGAAGAGAGGACCGACAGCCCTCAGTTGTTCTTCCCGCACCCTTCCAGCAACAGCCGCGCCCACGCTTCCGAGCCATCCCGGTGCACGCGCATGGCAGCCAGCACGTTGAGCAGCATGCCGGTGGAGAAGAAGCGCGACACGGCCTCGGGCGGCAATGCACTCACGCGCTCGACGTACGCCACCAGGTCGCCGTAACCGTTGCGAACGACCTCGCAGATCTCCTCGTCGTCGCAGGCCGCGTACGCCTGCATCTGGGCGTTGAGGCGCACCCGATCACCGGAGACGAGCTCGTTCACGTAGGCTTGCGCCATCGCGTGGAGGGCCTTTTCGCCGCGCTTTCCCTCCGCCGCGCGCTGGAACATCTCCAGCATCTCGCGGAAGCAGCGCGCCGTCACCGCCATGAAGAGCTCCTTCTTGGTGCCGAACAGGCGGAACAGATAGGGCTGCGAGATTCCCGCGCGACGCGCGATCTCCTCCGTGGACGTGCCCACGTACCCCCGTTCGGCGAACGCCACCACGGCGGCATCGAGGACCTCTTGCCGGCGCTCGACGGCAGAAAGGCGGGCACCACTGGCAGCAGCCATGCAACGACAGTAAGTGACTACTCACATGTATGTCAAGCCCAAGAGGTGTGGCGTCCCGGGCCGCGACGCCGATCGAAGCCGGCGGCTTCCGCGAGGCCGGCGCCGGACCGACCCGCCATGCGGGTTCGCGGACCGTCGGGCCGATCGCACGCGTCGAGCCGCGCCGGCCCGTCGCGCTGGCATGCCGGCGGCGGGCAGTCCGCGGCGCCCGTCAGCCGAACAGCTCCTCGTCCGGGACGGGCACAGACGTCTGCACGAGGGCGGGCCTCCACGCCCCCGACTCGCGATGGAACACGAAGGTGAGGCGGGTCCCCAGGGGCGCCATGCCCTGGATACGCCAGGTCGCCTCCGCCGCCGCCCAGCCCACGCCGCCCTCCTCGTAGGCGTGCAGGCGCTCGACCTCCATGGTCGACGGCGGCAACTTGGCGACCTCCGCCTTGTATGCCTCGCCCATCGCGGCCACATCGGTCGCCCACTGTCCGGGA
>CAYOXR010000353.1:0-1874 GCA_964407955.1 uncultured bacterium
CCGGGATCTCCTCGCGCGCACCGCCGATCTCACGTAGCGCCTCGCAGTAGTTGGTCACGTCGGTGAGGATGACCAGGACATGGTAGTCGTGCTCGAAGGCGAGGTACTCGGCGGCCGTCAGGGCCATGCGCGGCGTCAGCAGCCTCTCGACGGCGGGATCGTCGGCCTTGTTGAGGAACAGCACGCTACGCGCCAGCGCCCCGGTGCGCTCGAACTCCTGCGTGAAGAAGGTCAGCTCGCGCTGCGTGACGCCCATGGCCGCGAACACCACCGCGAACTCGGTCTCCTCGCCGATGACCGTCGCCTGCCGCGCGATCTGCGCGGCCAGCTGGTTGGCCGGGAGGCCCGAGCCCGAGAAGATGGGTAGCTTCTGCCCGCGCACCAGGCTGATCAGCGTGTCGATCGTGGAGATACCCGTCTGGATGAACTCCTCGGGCTTGCGGCGCGCCACCGGGTTGATGGGCGCCCCGCCGATGGGCAGACGCTTGTCCGAGACCACGGCCGGCAGCCCATCGATGGGCTCGCCGGCGCCCGAGAAGCGGCGCCCGATCATGTCGCGCGACACCCCCAGGCGGGCGACGTTCTCCACCAGGCTCACGGTCGTGCTCGACAGATCGATGCCGGAGGTCTCCTCGAACACCTGGAGCACGGTGTACTCGCGCGACACCTCGATGACCTGTCCGCCGCGTTCCCGGCCGGTGCCGTCCTTGATGCGCACGATGGCGTTGTAGCTCAGGTCCGGCGCGTTCTGCAGGAACAGCAGCGGTCCCGAGATGTAGGTGACCTCGCTGTACTCCTTCTTCAGCAGGTGGTTGCTCATCGTCCCTCTCCGGCCTCAGGCGGCCACGGCGAAGCCCTTGGCGAGCTCCTCGAGAACGCCGTCCTTGTACGCATCGAAGTCGTCCTCCGGCACGTAGCGCGAGCGGTTGATCTTCTCGACGACCGGCGACTGCAGGATGTCGTCCACGGTGGCGCCGGTCTGCAGGGCCTGCTGCGCATCCTCGTACAGGCGCAGCATCATCTGCAGCATGCCGTAGGCCTTGTGCAGCGAGCACGAGGCGTCGACCGGATCGAAGCCGTTCTGCTGAAGGAAGTTCTGCCTTAGGATGCGCCCCGCCTCGATCACGAGCCGCTCCTGATCCTGCAGGGCGTCGGGACCGACGAGCTGCACGACCTCCTGAAGGTCGCTCTCACGCTGCAGCAGGTCCATGGCGCGGCCCCTCAGCTCGACATAGTCGGGTGCCACGTTCTCGGCATACCAGTCGTCGAGGATGTCGGTGAACAGGGAGTAGGAGCGGTTCCAGTTGATCGCCGGGAAGTGCCGGCGCCTCGCGAGCGAGGCGTCGAGCGCCCAGAAGCAGCCGGTGATGCGCAGCGTCGCCTGCGTCACCGGCTCGGAGAAGTCGCCGCCGGCCGGGCTCACCGCGCCGATGATCGACACCGCTCCCTGCTCGCCCGCGAGCGTGTTGACGCGCCCGCCACGCTCGTAGAACGCCGCCAGGCGGGAGGCGAGGTAGGGAGGGTAACCCTCCTCGGCAGGCATCTCCTCGAGCCGCGAGGAGATCTCGCGAAGCGCCTCGGCCCAGCGGCTGGTGGAGTCGGCCATGATCGAGACCTTGTAGCCCATGTCGCGGAAGTATTCCGCCAGCGTGATGCCGGTGTAGATGCTCGCCTCGCGCGCGGCCACCGGCATGTTCGAGGTGTTGGCGATGAGCACCGTGCGGTGCATCAAGGGGTTGCCGGTCTGCGGGTCCTCGAGCTCGGGGAACTCCACCAGCACGTCCGTCATCTCGTTGCCGCGCTCGCCGCAGCCCACGTAAACCACGATGTCGGCGTTGCCGAACTTGGCGACCGACTGCTGCGTCACCGTCTTC
>CAYOXR010000354.1:0-2872 GCA_964407955.1 uncultured bacterium
CGAACAGGATGCCGTTCAACACCTGCAGGTTATCGAGCTTCACGTTGCCGCGCTGCACGGGCAGCAGGTGCTTGATCAGATCGAACTGGTCCCTGGACAACTGGATGCCCGATCATAACACGTAGTGTGAACACGCCCTAGTCCGAGGGCTCTCGCTGGAAGCCGGTGCACGCCAGGCGCATCGCGGTGATGCGACCGTTTGTAGCCTCCACTGCGCCTGCTTGCTGGATGACCAGCCAGCCGCTCCGGCCTTTCGCGCGCATCCGGTAGCGGAAGGCGGTGACGTCCCCCAGCTCGTCGCTGCCCGTCGACAGGAGCTGAAGGGCGGCGGCGTCCCCGAACCAGTCCTCGAAGCAGGCCGCCGCCTCGGAAGCGGAGCCTGCCTCGACGATCTCGTCGGGCAGCGAGGCCCGGAACGTGACGTTGGGAGCGAAGACCTGCGCGAGACGCACGAAGTCCCCGGCCTCCAGCGCCTCGAACAGCCTGGCCAATGCATCGCGTCCGGTCATAGCCAGCGCTCCTTCCAGCCTCCCCCGGCCGCCGGGCGTCGTGGACCCGATGGCCGACCACGAGACGTCATGCCGCAGGCCGCGCCTGAACGGCGCTCGCTACCGTCTGCGCCGCCATGCGTTGCCGGCGTCACGTCGCCCCGGCAGGCAGACGCTTGCGCAGCACGCGGATCTGTGCGCGGGGGTTGAGCTCGTCCTCGAGGACGTGGAACCACCTGAAGTGAGCGTTCGCCCGCAGGCCGAGCTGTGCGACGCTCAACCCGGCCACCGCCCGCAAGGTCGTGACGCGCGCGTAGGTGAGCGTACTCACCAGGTGGCCCATCACCGGCGTGTAGCCGGCGACCGGGGCGATCAAGAACGGGCTCTCGAGCTCCACGCCCGGCCCCGCCTCCTCGAGCAGGGCCCGGATCTCACCCGCGACCATCGTCGCGTGCCACGTCGAAGATCTCGTTCATCGCACCACCCCCTGGGCGCGTCGCGGGCGGCGACGCGCGGTGCGCCGCCGACAATACGTGTTCGCAGTCGACTCGTGCAGAGAGTAGCACGGCCCGCGGGCGAACTGCGCCGCGGTTGGCCGCGTAGGCGCGGACGGCCAGTGGCGGCTGCCGCGCATCGCCCGAGCGCTGCGTTGCCCGCCTGGCGCGCCCGCCCGCCGGCCGAGGCCATCGGGCGCGCGCACGGTGCGGTCGGCCGGCGGCTATCATGCCGGTCGTGACGACGTGCGTTGAAGGATGTGGACGGAGGCGCCGTGGTGGCGGTGTCGTGGCGGCCCGGCCATGAGTGACCCCGGGGACGACATGGCGGGTGTGTGGCGGGCTCTGGAGAACCAGCTCCAAGGCGTCTTGGGGGTGAGCGCGCGCCGCCTCGTGGGTGAGGGTCCCGACCGGGGCCCGGTCGCATACCGGTCGATCGAACGCTTCCCCGCGGCCTCCACCATCAAGGTCTTCATCCTGCAGACGCTGCTGGAGCGCGTCGCGGAGGGGAACGCGCGCCTGGACGAGGAGCTCGTGCTCCGTGCCGAGGACCGCGTGACCGGTTCCGGGGTCCTGAAGTCGCTGAGTGCCGACCGCGCCTACACCCTTCTCGACCTGGCAACCTTGATGATCGTGGTCAGCGACAACACGGCGACCAACCTGCTGATCGGTCGTCTGGGCGTCGAGGCGATCAACGCCGTGGCGGCCGACCACGGCTGGGCGGCCAGCCGCCTCGTCGGTCTGCTGCAGCGCCCGGATCTTCGCCGGGAAGGCGACACCAGCGTGTCGACCACGTCCCCGCGCGATCTCGCCGACTACTTCACCGCCCTGTGGCAGGGGCGGCTCCTGCCGGCGGAGCTCACGGACGTCGCGCAGGGCATCTATCGCGCCCAACAGCGCACCGATCAGCTCGGTCGCTTTCTGCCGTTCGACCGCTACAGCACCGAGACCGGCGACAGCGACCTGGTGATCGCGTCCAAGAGCGGCTCCATCCGCGGCGTGCGGAACGACGCCGGGGTGGTGGAGGCCGGCGCCTCCAGCTACGTGCTGGCGGTCATGACCCGCGGATGCCCCGACGAGCGCTTCCACCCCGACAACGTGGGCGGCCTCGTGGTCAGTCGGGTGTCGCAGGCGCTGTTCGAGCGCTTCATGACGACCACCGGTTGAGGGCAGAGGCGAAGCGGAGGATCGGCGCGTGCCCTCGCCGGACGGCGCGCGGCTGCATCCGGTCCAAGGCTGGATCCACCTCGCCGGCCGCGGCACCACAACGGCGACTCGCCCGCGGACGTGCCAGGCCGCGGGCGAGTCGCCGTCCTCAGATCGGGTGGTGGCTAGGGTACCGAGCCCTTGGGCGTGATCAGCAGGAAGTTCTCCTTCTGCAAGGACTGCAGGCTCTGGGCGCTGAGGCCGCCAGGCGGCACCGAGTAGGGGTCGGCCTGAGCGTAGTCCACGGCGTAGCCGAGGTCCTGCAGCGAGCCGATGGTCATGCGGCTCAAGGGGTCGCTGCCGAAGGACAGCCAGCCCGTCATCAGCTCGTTGCCGAACACCGCCTCGCGCCAGTGAGCGTCTTCGGTGCCGGCGCCGCAGCCGGGGATGGTGTTGCCGCTGCTGTCCAGGCAGTTCTCGACCGGCACGCCGTTCGACCCGCCGAGGGTGTGCCACTCGCGGACCGCGTTGGCGCCCACGAAGCGAGGATTGCTGGTGCCCGCGCCGGTCAGCAGCGAGCGGTCGTAGTTCCACAGCGTGCCGATCCCCAGCACGTGACCCATCTCGTGCAGGATGGTGGCCTCGAGCATGTTGTTCGCCTCTAGGCTGGCCACGTCTGCGGAGTCGAGCTCGATGTAGCCGTAGACGGTCAGGTGGTCGCTGCTGCGCGTGTAGCAGGGGCCG
>CAYOXR010000355.1:0-2083 GCA_964407955.1 uncultured bacterium
TTGATCGGCCAAAGCAAACGACGCGCCTTGTCCAAGTTCGCATTGTCCGGCCAACTGTTGATCGGCGCGAACCGCTGCTGGCCTCGACCGCCCCCGCCTCGGCCGTCACCGATGCGATAGGTGCCGGCGCCGTGCCACGCCATGCGGATGAACAGCGGCCCGTAGTGGCCGTAGTCGGCCGGCCACCACTCCTGCGAGTCGGTCATCAGCGCGTAGAGGTCCTTCTTCAGCGCCTGGAAGTCGAGCTTCGCGAACTCCTCGGCGTAGGTGAACGCCTCGCCCATGGGACCCGTCCGGGGGCCGTTCTGCCGGAGGATGTGCAGCTTCAACTGGTCCGGCCACCAGTCCCGGTTCGACCTCACCTCGGCAGCCGCGTGCACGACCGGGCACTTGCCTGCGTCCATGTCAGATTTCGCCGACATTCTTGCCTCCCATCTCCGGCCCCAATCTGGTGTGACGGCAAGCCATCAGCACCAGCTGCGGCGAATGCGAGCTAGCACCCGTCTCCTCGAGAACGAGGACGAGGACGGCGTGTGTCAACGCCGCGTTCTGCAACGGGACCGGTTCGATCGAGGGTTGACGTGCCAGACCCGCAGCAGCCAGTGGACTGAAGTCTACCGCTCGTCGAGCGGCGTCGATGTGTGCGCTCGGGAAGATCGGTGCTGGTGGGCGCATGCGCGGTCGTCGGCGGCGTTCGCGCCGGCCGTGGCGCGGACCCAGGGCCCGGCCTGCGACGCGGTGGCGCCGGGCAATCGCAGCGCCGGCCCCGGGGACGTCGCTGGAGGAGCCCCCGGCCGGCCCCTGTCATGGAAGCGACTTCGAGGCTGACGTCGGATTGACTCGGGGCCGATCCAGCCAGCAACCAGGGGCAAGGCCCGCGGCGGCCGTTGGCCTTGCAGGACGCGAAGGCGACGCGACCGCTTGCATGCGCGCGGGCTGGGCCGAAGGTCCCGGGTTCCTGGTGCCCGGATCTGGGCGTACCGGCACTGGCGTGCGATCTGGACGACGCTCTAACGTTGCGGTGATCAGAAGGAGCGTGAGGCACATTGTTGCCACGGAGCGAGGCGCCTGGGCGCGGGAGAGGGAGGCTCCCTGGGCACGGATCGGCGCGACCGCTTCCGGTCCCCGCAGCGAAAGGAGCCACTCATGCTCGTGTTGTTCCCACTGGCGGTTGCCATGGTCGTGGTTTTCGCGGGCGTCATCTTCGTCGGCGGCGTCGCGTTGGCCGAACCCCGCTTCGTCATTCCCAAGACGGAAGACACGAGGGAGATCGTCATGCGTGGCGGTGTCTTCGGTCCTGTGGTGGCGATCGTGCACGTGGGCGAGAGCGTGACCTGGACCAACCTAGACGACACCGCGCACTCTGCGGTCGCGTTCCCTGCGGACGCCCCCCAGTTCCAGGTGGCCGTTGCGCCGGGCAAGAGCGGAAGCATGACCTTCACGCAACCCGGGGTGTACCGCTACTACTCCAGAGAGGACGCGTGCTACAACCCGCAGCTCAACTCCGTGGAGGCGAACGCCGCCAGTCCTGCCTTCCCCGCGCCCATGCGCGGCGCGATCGTGGTGCTCGGCAAGGGTGACACCGTTCCCCTCAGCGCTTCGACCACCGTGAACATCTCGGACGGCAGCCGGTTGTTCGAGCCGTGGGCCGTCACCGTGAGGACCGGCTCCACCGTCACCTGGATCAACCACGACTGCGGCATGCACGTCGTAGCGACCGTTCCCCAGCTCGCGGCGACGGTCATGCCCACCCTCAGCTTGCCCGGCGACGGCGGCACCGCCAGTCACACCTTCCGGCAGCCGGGCGTGTACTACTACGACTGCTCGGGTTATGCCGAATGGGACGCCAGCAGAGGCACCGTCGTGCCGCTGAAGAGCCACGGAAGCTTCCCACACGTCATGGATGGACTGGTGATCGTGACCCCCTGATCCGTTGCCGCCCCAGCCGGGCGAGCGATCGCGATCAGGACGGGCGCACGTTGCATTCGTGCGCCCGTCGCCTTGTGCAGTACTTAGGCCGAAAGTCCTAGATCGACGCCGCCCTGCCGTGGGCGGGTGGGCACTGGTGGCAAGCACCACCCCG
>CAYOXR010000356.1:0-4055 GCA_964407955.1 uncultured bacterium
AACGTGAGGCAGGCGCTCCGCGAGGCGGGGGCGTGGGCCTCGGCCGCGGTCGAGCGCGACCTGGCCGGACGGGAGCGCTTCCTACTGGCAGTCCGTTGAGCCGGCTCCGCCGGCGCGTCGTCAGTATCCGTCGTTGCGTGCGCGGTCGGCCGCGGTCCCGGTGGTTGGTTCCTGGCTCAGCGGCGGCAAGTCGGGGAACTCGACGGAGAAGGGATCGGCGGCGCCGTCCCGGGTGTGCCGCGTTGGGTGGCGCCCGGCGTATTCGCCGGAGCCATGCGCCGCATGCGCGCCACGCCGAGGCTGGCCCGGTGCCAGCAGGCTCGCCAGCAG
Organism: uncultured bacterium; assembly: GCA_964407955.1. Classification (GTDB taxonomy): domain Bacteria; phylum Deinococcota; class Deinococci; order Deinococcales; family Trueperaceae; genus JASBRS01. The sequence goes on from CAYOXR010000356.1 coordinate 331, forward strand.
AAGCAGCACCGCGCCGACGACGATGCAGGCGTCGGCCACGTTGAATACCGGGAAGTCGAAGCCCCGCACATGGAAGTGGATAAAGTCGACCACGTAGCCCAGGCGGAAGCGGTCGATCATGTTGCCCCAGGCGCCTGCGAGGATCAGCGCCAGCGACACCCGCGTGAGGGTGCTCAGGCGTCTGCCGGAGGCCAGCAAGGTGGCGGCGATCGCCAGGCCCACCAGGGCGGAAAGCAGCCCGAGCACGAAGGTTCCGTCGATGTCGAGCCCGCCGAGTCGCACGTGGACGTTGCGCAGGATGCCGAAGGCGGCGCCGTTGTTGCGCGTGTGAACGATGTAGAAGCCCAGTCCGAGGTGGACCTCCCGGCTGCCCACCTGGAGCGCGCTCACCACCCACGCCTTGCTGAGTTGATCGGCTGCGATGAGCAGGGCTGCGAGAACCAGCGCCATGGCCGTCAGTATAAGGGCGGCCCGCCCGCCGCGGCGGCGCAAGCCGAACGCCGGGCCGCAAGCGGAGCCGTCCGAAGGCGACGGCTGCTGCGCCTCGCGCGCTTGCCGAGGCGTGCGCGGCGGCGGTGTCCTGGTCGCGTAGGACGGCCACGGGCCGTCCCCAGGGGCTTCGGTATAGTGGGGCGTATACGCGAAACCACCGGCCGGTGCGGCTCTCTTGCCGCGCCGGCCGGTGAGAGGCGGCAAACCATGCCAGCAACCCTGGAACAGATACGCGAGCGGATCCAGCGTTCCACCAGTCAGGACGGCACGCTGCTGGCGCGCTTCGCGAACATCCTCTTCGACAAGGCCGACGACGTCTTCCTCGAGGAGTTCGACTCGGACAGCCTGATCGCCATGGCGGTCGACGGCCTGCGCTTCCTGGCGGGCGGCCGGCAGACCGGGCCGCGGGTGCAGGTGTACAGCCCGGGCCTGGAGGCGGACGGCTGGGAGGCTCCCTACACGGTGATCCGGCTGCTGCTCGATGACCGCCCGTTCATCGTCGACTCCGTGCGCGCCGAGCTCGGTCGTCACGGCGTCGAGATCTTCCACGTGCTGCACCCCACCTTCAGCCCGGTGCGCGACGCCGACGGCGCGGTGGTGGCGGTGGACGGCAAGGCGGGGGGCGTTGGCGCGCGCGGCGGCCGCGAGGCGTTCGAGATGTTCTTCGTCGAGCGCATCGAGGACGAGGCCCGTCGCGAGCGCGTCGAGCTCGCCGTGACGCGGGTGCTCCATGACGTGTTGCTCGCCACCGGCGACTACCAGGCTCTGCGCCGGCGGGCGCTGGCCACCCGCGACTACCTGCGCGAGCTGCGCGAGACGAGCGCCACGGGGCCGCACGCGAGGCAGGGCGAGGAGCTCGAGGAGTACGCCGCCTTCATGGAATGGCTCGACGACGAGAACTTCGTGTTCCTGGGCTACCGCGAGTACGACATCGAGGCCGTGGACGGCGTGCCCTCATTGCGGGTCACGCCGGAGAGCGGCCTGGGCATCCTGCGCAAGGAGTGGCAGAGCGCCTATAGTCAGCCGGTGGCGCTGGAAGCGCTGCCGGACGGGCTGCGCGAGCGCGTCACCGGCGGCCGCCTGTTCGTGGTCACCAAGACCAACGCCGAGGCCACCGTGCACCGGCCGGCGCGCATGGACTACATCGGCGTCAAGAAACTGAGCAGCGACTGGCAGGTCACCGGTGAGCAGCGCTTCCTGGGGTTGTTCACCTCGAAGGCGCACTCGGTGCCCGTCGAGGACACCCCCATCCTCAGGCGCAAGCTGCGGCAGGTGCTCGAGCTCGACGACGCGCTGCCCGGCAGCCACGATTACAAGGGGATCGTGTCGGTGTTCAACTCCATGCCGCGCGAGGAGCTGTTCTGGTCGGACGCGGAGCAGCTTCACCGCGACATCCGCACCATCCTCGGCCTCGAGCAGGAGCGCGGCGTGCGGCTCACGCTGCGGCCCGACCCGTTGGGCCGCGGCATCGGGGTGATGGTGATCATGCCGCGCGAGAGCTTCAACGCCGGCGTGCGGCGCAGCGTGCAGGGCTACCTCGCCGACAGGCTCGCGGCCCAGCACGTGGATTACACGTTGGCGATGGGCGAGGACCAGGCCCAGGTCCGGTTCCACTTCTTCTTCACGACGTCGGTGCGGCCGGCGAACGTCGACGTCAAGGAGCTCGAGCGCGCCGTCGCGGAGCTGGCGCGCAGCTGGCGAGACGAGCTGCGCGAACGCCTCGTGGCCGCCTACGGCAGCCGCGACGGGCGGATCCTGGCCGAGCGCTACGGCGACGCCTTCGACCCGCGCTACACCGCGGACACGGGCGCGGCGCTGGCGGTCGAGGACATCGCCAACCTCGAGCGGCTCGGCGACGAGCCGGTGCTCGCCGATGTGCTCGATGCGGCAAAGGAGCACGACGACGGCGCGGCCGGCCTGGTGCGCATCTACCACCAGGGCCACGGCATGGCGCTCTCCGACGTGCTGCCGGTGCTCGAGAACGTCGGCTTCCGCGTGCTGGAGCAGATCCCCTACATGCTCACGCTGGCCGACGGCAAGCGCGGCATCGAGGTGTTCCGGGTGGACGACAGCAGCGGGCGCCCGCTCGACGTCGGGCGCCACCGCGACCGCCTCGTCGACGCCCTCGAGAGGTTGCTGAAGGGGCGCGCCGAGAACGACCGGCTCAACCGTCTGGTCGTCCAGGGTGAACTGACGGTCCGCCAGGTCGCGCTGCTGCGCGCCTACCAGATGCACTTCTCGCAGCTCAACGCCGCCACCAGCCGGCGATTCATCAACGACTCGCTGCTCGCGCATCCCAACGTGGCCGCCGACCTGGTGGCGTTCTTCGACGCCAGGTTCGATCCCGCCATCGGCAGCGATCGCGTCCAGCGCATGTATGCCGCGCGCGAGAGGGTGCTCGCGGGGCTGGCCGAGGTGCGCTCGCTCGCGGAGGATCGCAGCCTGCGCGGCCTGCTCGACCTGATGGAGTCCACGGTCCGCACCAACTACTTCCTGGACAAGGACTACATGGCCTTCAAGCTGGCCTCCGGCAAGGTGGCGAGCATGCCCGACCCGCGGCCGCTGTTCGAGATCGCCGTCGCCGGCATGGGCGTTGAGGGCGTGCACTTGCGGGGCGGCTACGTGGCCCGCGGCGGGATCCGCTGGTCGGACCGACCCGACGACTTCCGGACCGAGGTGCTCGGCCTGATGAAGACGCAGATGACCAAGAACGCGGTCATCGTACCGGTCGGCTCCAAGGGCGGGTTCGTGCTGAAGCGGGCGCCCGAGGGCCGCGAGGCGCTCCTGGACTACGTGCGCGAGCAGTACCAGGTGTTCATGCGCGGACTCCTGGACCTCACCGACAACCGCGTCGAGGGACGCGTCGTGCACCCCGAACAGCTGGTCATCTACGACGACGAGGACCCCTACCTGGTGGTGGCGGCCGACAAGGGCACCGCCACCTTCTCCGACCTCGCCAATCAGACCGCTGCCGAGTACGACTACTGGCTGGGCGACGCGTTCGCGTCAGGAGGCTCGCAGGGCTATGACCACAAGGTCATGGGCATCACCGCGCGCGGCGCCTGGGAAGCGGTCAAGCGCCACTTCCGCGAGATCGGCAAGGACATCCAGACCGAGCGCTTTACCTGCGTGGGCGTGGGCGACATGAGCGGAGACGTCTTCGGGAATGGAATGTTGCTCTCCCGGCAGACCGAGCTCGTGGCTGCATTTGACCATCGCCACATCTTCATCGA
>CAYOXR010000357.1:0-4842 GCA_964407955.1 uncultured bacterium
ACCGAGCCGAGCACGTAGTCGAGCTCGTCGCGGGCGAGGGCGCGGCGATAGGCGTCCTCGGTACCCGGCAGGAAGTCGGCCTCCACGCCGAGGCGGATGTCGAAGCCGGCCAGCTCCGTCTCGAGCCTGCGCCTCACGCCGAGGGCCTCACGGAGGTAGCCGTCCCACTGCGAGCGGGCCATCTGAGTGCCGGGCTCGGGGTGGTCCCGGGGATCGGCGAAGAGCGGGGCGTGGTCGCTCCAGCCGAAGACGCGAATGCCGGCGGCGAACGCATCGCGGGCGACCTCCTCCAGCGTCCCGGCAGCGTGCCCGCAGCGCGCGTGGTGGGTGTGCAGATCGATCACGGCGCCAGGCTACCTGAAACGCGGGCTCGCGGCGTCGCAACGGCTCGGCGCGGCATGCTCGCGGCACGCCCGCCACCCCGAGGCATCCGGGCCGCGCTTCGCCCGCCTGCCGGGCGGTGGCTCCTCCTAGATTCTCATCCCGATCACATCGCAAGCGGTGCTACCATCGGCGCATGCCGCAAGGCGGCCTGGAGGACTGAATGCCCATATACCGCCGCATGACCATCCTGGCTTTCGCCGGGCTCGCGCTCGCGTTCGTACTCGCCGGTTGCCAGTTCCCGGGTGCGACCACGGGCGTGTACTTCACGTCACCGACCAACGGCACGTACATCTACAGCGCGACCCACCCCGCCTCCGTGGTCGTCAAGGGCCAGCTGCTGGGCGGCATCCCGGACACCTTCAGCATGACGCTCAACGGCACCGTGGTGACCTCCACCGTGCCGGCCTCCACCGCATTCAGCCAGACGGTCCCGCTCGCCGACGGCGCCAATTCCATCGTCGTGACGGTCACCACGGCGGGCGTCACCAAGTCGGCGACGCTCGACCTGTACTACCCCTTCTTGGCGTTCAACGACGGCCAGGCGGCCAACGTCGTGATGGGGCAGACGAACGCCAACACCGGCGCGGCGGCCACCAGCCAGACGGGGCTCAGCGCCCCTACCGGCGCGGCCGCCCTGATCAACGGCATGCTCTACATTCCCGACACGGGCAACAACCGGATCGTCGGCTACACCTCGGTGCCGACGCTGGCGGCCGGGGCCCCGTTCAACATCCTGCTCGGCAAGCCCGCGGGTGACTGGACCAACGGCACGGCGGACACGGTGAGCCGCACCAACGTCGTGGGGCCGGCCGGGGTGGCCTCCGTTCCGGCGTCGTCGGGAGGGGCTTCGGCCCTCGCCGCGGTCGACACGCAGCAGAATCGCGTGCTGATCTGGGCCATCGCGCCGACCTCGTCGACCACCCTCCCAGTGGCTGTGGTGGGACAGCCCGGCTACTACTCGACCGGCCACAGCTGCCTGGCGAGCGGCCTCTACCATCCCATGGCGGCGTTCGAGGCCGGCGGCAAGCTCATCATCGCCGACACCGGCAACAACCGCGTGCTGATTTGGAACACCGTGCCGTCGAGCGGCCCCGCGCTTGCTCCCAACCTGGTGTTGGGCCAGGCGAACTTCACGTCGTGCGATCCCAACCGCAACGCCGGCAGCCCCGCAGCGAACACGCTCGCCCAGCCGAGCGGCGTGTGGACGGACGGGACGCACCTGGTGGTGGCGGACAAGGACAACAACCGGGTGTTGATCTGGAACACCTTCCCGACGAGTAACGGCCAGGCCGCGGACCTCGTCATCGGGCAGGCAGACATGACCACCGGGACGGCGCAGCCGGCCGCCGGCGTTGCCGGCCCGCCGCCCGTCGGCACCGGCCTGAGCGGCCCCTTCGCCGTTGCCTCCAACGGCAACCAGTTGTTCATCGCCGATACCGGCTACAACCGGGTTCTGGTGTTCGATACCTTACCCACGGCCGACGGCGCCACGGCCGACCGCGTGCTGGGCCAGACCGACCTGACCGGAACGACCGCCAACTCTGGCGGCTTGACCGCAAGCAGTCTGTCCGGACCCGAGGGCGTCAGCGTGTACCCCGCGACCAGCCTGCAAGACGGCTTCGTGGTGGTCGCCGACACGGGCAACAACCGGGAGCTGCTCTACCAGCGGCCCTGAGCACGAGCGCTCGGGCCCCGGCGTACGCGCCGGGGCCCGCTTCGGCGGTCACTCAGGCTATTGCCGCCGCACGCGGTTCAGGTTGACCGGCAGGTTCGCATTCTGCATGATGTCGCCCCAGGACACGATGCCGACGACCGAGTCGGGCTCGTGGGGGTCGGCGTCCTTGCCCACCAGCACGGCCACGCGACTGGCCTCGGCACGGAGCCGGCCGATCAGGTCGACGACCTGGGTGGTGTCGTCGAGCACGGTGTAGTGGCCATCAGCCAGGTCGGCGAGGTGCATTCCGCCCGAGCCGTTGCGTAGGTGCAGCCTCAGGGTCTCGGCCGGCACGACGCTGACGATCTTCCCCTTGCGCACCAGCACGACGTGCGGCACCGGGTGCCCGAAGGCGATCTTACCCTTGAGGTCGTCGACCCTGAGGTCGGCGTCGAGCCGCATGAAGGGCGCCTGGATGAGCTCCAAGGCGTCGCGCATCAGGTAGAGGTTGCTCTGGAACGAGGCCGGGATGATGCGCCCGCGCCGCGTCAGCTTCAAGGTATAGATGCTGTCGGCCAGCAGCCAGCGGCGGATGGCATAGGCGACGGAAACGGCGATGATCAGCGGGATGATGACGTTGTAGTCGCGTGTCATCTCGAAGATCATCACCACCGCGGTCACTGCCGCGCCGGTGCTGGCCGCCACCATGCAGGCCATGCCGATCACCGCGCCGCCGGCCAGGCTCACATCCAACCCGGGGAAGACGGCATGGCCGATCTGCACCACGCCGGCGCCGAGCGTGGCGCCCATGAACAGCGCCGGCGAGAAGATGCCGCCGGACGCGCCCGACCCCAGGGTCAGTGACACCGCCAGCAGCTTGGCCACGACCAGCACCAGCAGGATCCAGGTGATGGTCAGACCGCCGTTGAGGATGTCCTGGATGGTGGCGTAGCCCACGCCCTCGATGTAGTAGTGCCCCATCGTGCGGTAGAGCAGGAACATGGTGAGCCCCACGAGAAGCATGCCGAAGCCGTGGCGCACGTAGTAGCTCACCGGGATCCGGTCGAAGACATCCTCGAAGGCGTAGATGGAGCGGGTGTAGAGCGTGGCCAGCAGCCCCATCAACACACCCAGGCCGGCGTAGGCCGCGTACACATCGAGCGACGTCCTGGTCACCGAGTTGAGGGTGAGGGAGGGGATGAGGAACGAGGCCTCCGGCCCGAAGAACAACCGACCGACGAAGCTGGCGGCGCCGGTGGCGATCATCACCGGGACGAGACTGCGCGCGCTTATCTCCACCAGCATGATCTCGACGGCGAAGAGGATGCCGCCGATGGGGGTGTTGAACGTCGCCGCGATGCCGCCGCCGGCGCCGCAGGCGATCAACGTGAGGCGCTTCCACTCGGGCATCCCGGTCCACTGCCCCAGCACGGAACCGAACGTGGCGCCGATCTGGATGATCGGCCCCTCGCGACCGACCGAACCGCCCGAGCCGATGGAGATCGACGACGCCAACGACTTGATGACGGCCACCACCGGCCGGATACGGCCGCCGTTGTAGTAGATGGCGTCGATCACCTCGGGGACGCCGTGCCCCTTGGCCTCCGGCGCGAAGGTCTTGACCAGGAAGGCGACCAGGATGGCGCCCACGACCGGCACTGCGATGACGCCAGCCCCCCAAGAGCTCTCCAAGGTGTGCCTGAGCGTGTCGTAGACCACGCTGACGTGCCCGAAGAAGAAGAGGTTGTGGAACAGCGCGATGAGCTTGCGGAACGCCACGGCCCCGAGCCCCGCGATCACCCCGACGAGCAAGGAGTAAAGCGTCAGTCGGAGGCTGACGCCGGGGGCAGGCATGTGCTCCTGGGCGGAGCGCCTGCCCCCTGGCGTTACCGGTGTCTCGTCCTCCGAGGCGTCTGCCTTCGACTGCTCTGCCGGAGTCTCCGACTCCGGGCCCATCGTTCGCGATTCGGTGGGTGCCTGGCCCACGTCCTGCCTTCTTCCTGGAACCCTCATGCAGGGCGGCCGGGCATCGGCTCCCCATCGCGCGCGCCTAGGGCGCAGTGGGAGAGGAGGATTCGGGCCGCGGCCCTCGCCGGCTCCAGCGCCGCCGGTGCCAGCGCCTAGATTTCCAGGACCGATGCTAACACCATCGGCGCGCCGGCCCGGGAATCAAATGTCACGCCTGCGCCAGCTCGACCCACGTCCCGCTGCGCCCGCTGTGGAAGATCGCTTCGATCACGCGCATGTTCGCCACCGCGTCCTCGAGCGGTGTAGGCACGGCCGTGTCGTCCCGCACGGACCTGGTGAAGGCCTCGGCCTGGCGCGTGTACTGGTCCACGCGGTCGAAGACGCGCTCAACGGTCTCCCCGCCGTGGTCGTGCCGCAGCTTCGCCGGGCCGTCCTGTGGCGCGTTGAATGGGATCTCCAGGCTCACGCGCCCTTCCGTGCCGAAGACGTCGACGCGCTGGTACGGCGCGAGCTGGGTGCTGCAGGTGAAGGTCGCCGTGCCTCGCCCGAAATCGAGCACGGCCGAAGCCAACCGGTCGACGCCGAGAGCCGGGTCCAACTCCACCGTCGACACCACCCGCACGGGCTCGTCGTCGAACACGAACCGCGACAGGGAGACGTCGTAGCAGCCGATGTCCATCAGCCCGCCGCCGCCCATGCCGGCGCGGTTGCGGATGTCCTCGGGATCCAGGTTGGAGTATGAGAAGAACGACTGAACGGTGCGCAGCTCGCCGATACCGCCCCCCTCGACGATGGCCTTCAGCGCCTGCCACTGGGGGTGGAAGCGGTACATGAAC
>CAYOXR010000358.1:0-1689 GCA_964407955.1 uncultured bacterium
GGCGAGTTCGACACCGGCGCGCACGTGCTGCGCGCCAAGATCGACCTCGCCTCGCCGAACATGAAGCTGCGCGACCCGCTGCTGTACCGCATCGTGCACGCGCATCACTACCGCACCGGCGACGCCTGGTGCGTCTACCCCTTCTACGATTTCCAGCACCCGCTTTCCGACGCCATCGAGGGCGTGACGCACAGCCTGTGCTCGCTGGAGTTCGTCGACAACCGCGAGCTCTACGACTGGCTGGTCGACCGTCTCTTCCCGGGCCGCGAGCGGCCCCGCCAGTACGAGTTCGGGCGCCGCAACCTGGAGTTCACGGTCGTCAGCAAGCGCCGGCTCATCCGCCTCGTCAACGAGGGCCACGTCGACGGCTGGGACGACCCGCGCATGCCCACGCTGGCCGGCCTCAGGCGGCGCGGCGTGCGGCCCGAGGCGATCCGCGACTTCGCCGGCCGCATCGGCGTGTCCCGCACCAACCGCACCGTCGACATGGCGCTGCTCGAGCACTCCATCCGCGACGATCTCAACGCCGTGGCGCCACGCGTGATGGCCGTCACCGACCCGCTGCCGCTCACCCTCACCAACGTCGAGGCGGGCGAGACGCTGCAGGCGCCCTACTGGCCGCCCGACGTTCCGCGCGAGGGCACGCGCGCGTTGCCCTTCGGGCCGCGGCTGCTCATCGAGCGCGAGGACTTCGCCGAGACCCCGCCCGCGGGCTTCCGGCGGCTGGCGCCGGGTCGCGCGGTGCGCCTGCGCCACGCCTACGTGGTGCGCTGCGACGAGGTGGTCAAGGACGCCTCCGGCGACGTCGTCGAGCTGCGCTGTACGGCCCTGCTCGACACGCTGGGGCGCAACCCCAAGGGCGTGAAGGTGTGGGGCGCCATCCACTGGCTGTCCGAGGGCGACGCGCTGCCCGCCGAGTTCCGGCTCTACGACCGCCTGTTCACGGCCGCCGAGCCCGGCGGTGACGAACGCGACCTCCTGCAGGGCCTCAACCCTGCGTCGCTGGTCGCCCGTCACGGCTTCGTGGAGCCGAGCGTCGCCGCCGACCCGGCGGATGCGCGCTACCAGTTCGAGCGCCTCGGCTACTTCTGGCGCGACCCCGCGGCCGGCCGCGACGCGCCGGGCGGGGCCGGGGAGGACGGCGAGGACGGTGGACCCGAGCGCGACGGCGGGGCCGGCGACGCCGCGGGCGCGGCGCTGGTCTTCAACCGCATCGTCACGCTGAAGGACTCCTGGGCGCGGCGTGCCCCCGGACGAGAGGCGACGCCGGCCCAAGGGCGGGCCAGGGACGCCGGCCGCCGCGGCGCGCGGCAGGCCGGCGCGGGCCGGCGCGGCGGCAAGCGCCAGCGGCCCGCACCGGGCGTGTGGCGCACGGCCACAGGCGTGAACGCCCCGGTCGAGGACGGCGAGGGCCCGACGGATCCCGCCGCCGGGCTCGACCGCGCGCATCGGCAGGTCTACGAACGCCTCCGGCGCGACTTCGGCCTCGGTGGCGAGGAGGCCGCCCAGATCGCCGAACGCGACGAGCTCGCGGGCTTCTTCGAGGCCACCGTGGCCGTTCACCACAACCCCGAGCAGGTCGCCAACTGGGTGGTGAACGACCTCGTGCGCGAGCTGAAGGACCGCCGGCTGGACGACCTGGGGCTCACGCCCGAACGGCTGGCGCACCTGGTGCGCCTGGTCGACGAC
>CAYOXR010000359.1:0-12526 GCA_964407955.1 uncultured bacterium
CGAACAAAACACCGAATAAGAGATGAAACCTCGACAAAGCACTAAAGACCATTGCTATACACATCTAGCACCACACGCCCGGCGCGCTGCTGCTGTTCAACGAATCGTTCGCCTCCACCAACGAGCGGGAGGGGTCGGAGATCGCCCGGCAGGTCGTCGACACGCTGCTCGAGGGCGGTGTGCAGGTCCACTTCGTGACCCACCTCTACGACTTCGCGCGCTCCCTGCACGCCGTGGACGCTCCGAACCATCTCTTTCTGCGTGCGCCGCGCTCAGACGACGGCAGCCGCAGCTTCCGTTTGCACGAGGGCCCGCCCCTCCCCACGAGCTACGGCCAGGACCTCTACGAAGAGGTGTTCGGGGGCGAGGGACCGGTTCAGGACGGGAGCCACGAACGGGACGAGACGGAGGCGGCCGCCGACACTCAGATCGGCTCACCCACGTAGCGGTACAGCGCCCGCCGCCACACCGCTTCGTCCGGCACGCGCGGCAGCGGCCTCACGTGCCAGCCCTCGAGCCGGCCCGCCTCGCGCAAGCGCCAGGTCAGGAGCTCGACGTCGCCGCGTGCGTGCTGCAGCAGGCGGCGCGCATCGCCCGGGTCCGCACTCTCCGACACCGCTGCCTGCAGGTGGCGCAGGCACACGCCGTGTCCGCGTGCGTAGCGTTCCGCGTCCGGGCCGCTGCGCACCAGCGCGCCAAGGAGTTCCAACGCGCGGGACTCCGTCGTCGCCAGCACCGAGCAGACAGGGCAGCTGACACCGCGCCGCAACGTGCGCCGCGCGTGTCGATCACCCGGCTCTCCTCCACCGGACTGAAGGCGCCGGAGCCCCTCGCGCCAGAAGCCGACGCGCCCGCCCGGCAGCGCCGCCGACGTCCTGCTCAGCATGTCGCGCACGCGTCCGGCAAGGTGCCGCAACGTGGCGGCTCGCAGCTCCTGCCCGCCGTGCTCCAGCAAGCTGGACACGTGCACGTCGCAAGTGGGCAGCAGCTCGTCGATCGGTTCGCGGTCCCCCACGTGCGCCTCGCAGTAGCGTTCCCAGGCCAGCCGGGCGTTCGTACGCGCGGCACACACGGGGCAACGCTCGTCGTCGTCGAGGACCCGGCTCACCGCCCGTTCGACGTCCAGCGGATCCCCGTCGAGGCCGCAGTAAGCCGGCGCCACATCGGCCACCTCCGCATCCTTGACCAGCGAAGCCAGGGAAGTGCCCTCAACGCCGTCGGCGCCCGATCCAGCGTCGGGTGTGCCCCGCGCGCCGTCGTGGCCGGCTTGCCGCGCCGCCTCGTCGAGCCACGCCAGATGGATCTCCACGACGCGCCGCAGATCGGGGCCGCCTAGGAGCGGCTCGAGCCCCTGCAGGTGTGTGAAGCACAGCAGATGGGGCGAATGATAGCGCGCACGCTCACGATCGTCAGCGAGCAGCTCGGCGAGTGCCTCCAGGAACCGGCGCTCCGTGCGCTCGCGGTCGGCGCAGGCCGGGCACCTGCCCAGGGCTCGCGGCGGCCACGCCGGACGCTTGCGCCGCGCCTCGGCTGCCAGCTCGGCGCCAACCGTCCTCGAGACGATCTCGTACACCACGGCGATCGCCGCCGCCCGGTCCTCGTGCCGCGCCGCCAGCCCGGTGGCATGCTGCCGGCAGAAGCCGTGCGACGCCACCAACTGTTCCAGCGTCTCTGGCGCGTGGTAGTTCTCGGCGAAGAACCAGAAGAAGTAGCGCCGTTCCTGCTCGCGCACCAGGCGACACAGCGGGCAGCCCGGCTCGTCCATGGCCGCCAGCAGCCGGTCGCGCAGCGTGTCGGGGGCGTCGTCCACGCCACGCCCACGGGCGCCGTCTCGCGCGCCGGCCGTCAGCAGTCGTCTCATCGTTGACGTGTCGGGATCCGACGCAGGCTCGTCCGCACCCCGGCTGCTGCGGCCTTCCGGCGCCGGAGGGGAGCCCCCGGCTCACGCCGCAGGCACCGTGCCGCGGTGCCGCGGGCGTCCGCCGGGGCCGTACGGCGCATCACCGCACGATCAGCACGCTGCACGGTGCATAGTCACTGACCTGGTCGGTCGTGCTGCCGAGTAGGAAGTCGAGCCGCGCGTGCCCCTTGGCCCCCACGACGACCAGGTCGAAGCTCCCTTCCTTCGCCGTGGCGACGATGGCCTTGGCCGCGTTGCGTCCCCGCGTGATCGGTGCCTCGATGGCAACGCCAAAGGACGCCGCCGCCTCGCGAGCGCGTTCCTGCACCCCCTCGAAGAAGGACCGCTCCTCGTCGGCCCGGCCGCGGTCCTGCCGCAGGTATGCGGGCGGGCCCTCCTCGACGCACAGCGACGTGACCCTGGCACCGTGGTCCCGCGCGTACTCCAGAGCCAGGGCCAGCGCACGATCCGCCATCTCGGAGCCGTCGTTGGCGACCAGTATGTGCTTGAACACCAGCACCTCCTTCCCCGCCCGCTCGGCGCCGGTCAACCCACGACCCGCGCCAGCAGCAGCGCCACCACGAACACGGCGAGTATGTACGTCGTGTAGATGGTCACGCGACCGGCCTGCAACCGCCCGATGAAGCCGGCCACCGCGTCCAGGACACGCGTCAACGCCGGGTACACATCGTCGAAGAACCAGTGCCGTACCCGCGTCTCGACCTGGTCGCGCCGCATCTCCACCACGGGCCGGTAGAAGGCCGTGAAGAACACCCGCATGGGGTTGGTGTATGCCGTGGCGGTGTACTGGATCCCGGGCGCCTCGTCCCCGGAGGCGGCCACCCAGGCAGGCACGCGGCGGCGGCCGGAACGCCGCACCGCAGCTGCCGCCAAGGCCGCCATCACGGCCACCACCAGCGCAACGACCGGCAGGAAGATCGCCAGGGCCGTGCTGCTCGCCGCAGAGAAGCTGCTGTACGCGGGATTGAGCTGCAGATTGGCGGGCGCGATGCGGCCTGCCAGTGAGGCATCCACGAGCGCCTCCACCGGCCGCTCGAACCACGGGATGACCACGAGCGGCAGCACGCTCACGGTAACGAGCAGCGAGGCAAGGAGCGCCTGTGCGGCCCTCAACCCGGCTGCTACCGGCCGCAGCGCGGCGACGTCGGATCCCCGACGCCGGCCCAGGTATGCCACGCTATAGGCCTTCACGATCGCGACCAGTCCCATGGCGGCCAGCAGCGCGAACACCGCACCGACGATCACCATCGTCAGGCGCGCGCCCACGGGCCCCAGGCGGAACTCCTGGAACAACAGCATGAAGACGAACCATTCCACCACGAAGCCCGAGAACGGGGGCACCGCCGCCAACGACAGGAAGCCCACCAGGCCGGCGCCGCTGGTCAGCGGCAAAGCGCGCCGCAGGCCACCCAGCCGGTCGAGCCGACGCTCCCCGCAAGCGTCTTCGACCGCGCCGAACGACGCGAGAGCCAGCCCCTTCGACACGGTGTGATGCGCCGCCAGGTAGAGCAGCACCACGAAGCCGAGTCCCGCCAGGAGCAGCTCGTGGTCGCTCGCGAACACCATGGCGGCGCCGGTGACGAGCAACGCCAGGCCGCCATTCTCGACCGTCGAGTATGCCAGCAGCCGCTTGCCGTCAGACTCCACGAGCGAGTAGAGCGTCGCCCACAACGCGGTCACGACGCCTGCGACGAGCAGCCCGATCCCCCACCCGATCGGCCAGGGCTGCAGGAGGCTCAACAAACGCACGAGCCCGTAGATGGCGGCGGCCCACACCGGCCCGGAGTACAGCCCCCCCACGAAGCCCGGCGTCTCGGCGTAGAGCTCCGGGTACCAGCCGTGGAGCGGCACCAGGCCCAGCTTGGCACCGAAGCCGACGACCACCAGCACGAACACCAGTGTGGCACCATGGCCGGCTCCCGCCATCGCCGCGAGCTCGGGAGAGCCGGCCCGCGACCACAGCAGCCCCAGCCCGAGCAGCAGCGCCAGCGTGCCGACCTCGAGGAAGGCCGCCATGCGGTACGCCGGGCGCGCCGCAGCACCCGTCGAGGTCGCCGCGGATACCACGTAGGCGGCGAGCCCCATCAGCTCCCAGGCGGCCAGGAATAGCACCGCGTCGCCGGCCACCACCGTGACCAGGCAGGCGAAGTAGCCGACGAGCAATGCTCCCCGCGCGCCGCGGGAGAGCGCCCGCGCCGCCAGCAGTAGCGGCGCGCCGAGCGCCATGATCAGCAGGAAGGCACCGGCGAGCGGGTCGAGCGTGAGCGTGAAGGGGCTGCCCGCCACGGACCACAGCGCGGCGTGCGTCGCCGGCTGGAAGATCGCCCGCACGCCTGCAACGCCCACCACGCCCCCGCCGGCAAGCGCCATCGCGCCGGGCAATCCCGCGGCGCGTCGCGGCACGACGAAGGCGGCGACCGCGCCCGCCGCAACGACGAACAGCCCGACCGCCAGCAACGTCACGAGGTCACCTCCATCGTCGTCGCCGCCGCCAGAAGGGGGAATCGTCTCCCGGAAGCGAGAAGCAAGCCGTCGATGAGCGCCAGCGGGCTCGGGGGGCTGCCGGGGATGTACACGTCGACCGGAAGCACGTCGTCGACGCCGCCCACCGTGTGCTCCCCACCCACCCACAGGCCGCCCGATATGGCGTCGGAGCCGGCCGCGATCACCAGCTTCGGCGACGGCATCGCCTCGAAGGTCGTCCGCAGGGCCGCGATCATGCCGTGCGTCATCGGCCCGGTCACCAGCAACGCGTCGGCATGCCGTGGGCTGGCGGTGAAGAACACGCCGAGCCGGTGCAGGTCGTAGTGGGGTGCGGTGAGCTGCGCGAGCTCCAGCTCGATGGCGCCGTCGGAGCCCGCATCGACGTGCCGAACGTGCAGCGATCGCCTCCAGAAGCCGGACGGCTTGCGCACTCGCCGGGCGGGCGTCTCGGGCCGCGCCTGCCAGGCGCAGCGCACCAGCAGTCCCTCCCGGCGGTCGGCGGCCGCGCCGTAAGCCGGGCCGGCCACGAAGCTCTTCGGTGACACGGCCCAGCACAGGCCGCAGGCGACGCACCTGCCGAGGTCGAGCGTGACGCCGCCATCGTCGATGGCTATGGCGCCCGTAGGGCATGCGGCCTCGGCGGGCTCGGCGTCGGGGCGCGTTGGCCCCTGCGGGTGAATGGCGGCGAGCGGCGATCCCAGTGCATCCGCCTCGGCCGCAGCCCACGGGTAGCGCGTGGTGAGCCTTCCGACCCGCAGGCCGCGTGCGATCCAACGGAACATCAGCGCCTCCTCGCCGCAACGACGCTCATCGGTCGTGCGAGGCCACCGTGAGGCCCCAGCTCGCTTCGTTGATGGCGTAGTCCATAAGGTAGGTGTCCGTCACCGTGTCCGGGAACAACGGCCAGTTGTGGCGCGAGCCGCCGCGCAGCACTGCCCTCGCAAGCGCCCCGCGCGCGTCCGTCGTCAACGCCGCCACCACCTCGCCGCGCGCGCCCTCGGCCCAGCCGAGCATGAGTACGTCCTCGGGGAAGGCGCTCGGCCTCACAGCTATCACCGCTCCCGCGGGAAGGGTTTCGGTGAGCTCGCGCACCAGGTAGAGGCTGGTGAGGACCTCCTCGCAGCGCACGCGGAAGCGCGCCATGGCGTCGCCCGCCTGTCGCGTGGGGACGTCGAAACCGAGACCGCGGTAGGCACCGTATGCCGCGTCCCTGCGAACGTCGACGTCGACGCCGCTGCCGCGCCCCACCGGCCCCACGGCCCCCCAGGCCCGGGCGCGCTCGGGCGTGAGGACGCCGGTCGTCTCCAGCCGGTCCACGAAGAGCTCCGTGGCTTCCAGCGCCTCGATGTAGGCGCGCGCGTCGGCCTCGAGGCGTGAGACCTCGTCGGCCAGTCCGTCGACGTCCAGGTCGCGCCGGAGGCCTCCGACCGCCACCGCGCCGCGCAGGAAGCGGTGACCCGTCAGCCGCGCGCCGATGCGCTGCGTCCACTCCTGCAGGGCGTGCCCCTGAGCTGCAGCGACGCGAAGCGTGGTGCTGGCGGCGATGCGGCCGATATCGCGGAAGTGGTTGTAGGCGCGCTCGAGCTCCGCAAGGATGGCCCGCAACGCTTCGGCGCGAGGCGGAACCGTGATGTCCGACGCCCGCTCGACCGCCTGGCACGCCGCCAGGGCGAACGCCACCGCGTTCGGTCCTGACACCCGCTCCGCATACACCGGCAAGGTTGCCACCGTCGCGCGCCTGAGGCTGTCCTCCGCACCGCGGTGCTTGTAGCCGAGGTGCTGCTCCAGCGAAAGGATGCGCTCGCCCAGGTAGTGGAAGCGATGCATGAGCGACTCCACGGTCGCGTCGCGAACCGGCCCGAAGGGGATCCTCAGCACCGCCTCGCCCCGGTAGGGCGGCACGGGCAGCGGCAGTTCCGGTCCCTCGCGCGGCAAGCGCCCGCCGGCACCGTCTGCCCCGCCCCGGTGCACGAACAGGCCGCGCACGCCCGCTTCCGGCTTCCGCCCAGCGAAGGCGAGGCCGTGGAGCTCGCCGGCCTCGAGCTGGTAGCTGGCCGCGGCAGGGAAGCGCGCGCCGGCGTCAGGGAGCCCGGGGCCCGCCGCCACGAAGGGCGTGTAGCCGTCCGGCCCGAAGCTCAGGTACAGCGCACGGCGGTCATCCAAGGCAGCCAGCAGCACGAAGCGGTCGCCGCGCTTCTCCAGGCGCTCCAGCTCCGGACCCGGCTCGGCCACCAGCGCGGAGGTCGAGGTTCGCTCCCGGCCCGTCACCCGCCACCCCCCACGGCGCGCGACCCCAGCTCGAGGAGCCGCACCAGTGCATGGGGCGTGAACACCGACAGCACCAGCAGCAGAGCGAGGAACAGCACCACCGCCACCGATGCCACCGGCGAGGCGCCGCCGGCGTCCGGCACGGCGCCCGCATCGGCCTCATGCGCGCCGGTACCGGGCTCGGTGCCGCCGTGGACCGATGGGGTGACGCCCAGGCGCGCCTGTCGGGGAGGCGCCGGCAGGCCGGCGTCAGCCCCCTCCGGAGCGCCGAAGACCAGCGCCGTGAGGCGGCTCATGAACGCGACGAAGACCACACCCAGCAGCACCAGGTACAGCCAAGCGACCCACGGAGCGCCCCGCCAGGCCGCACGCAAGATGCCGAACTCGCTCGGGAACAGGTTCAAGGGCGGCGCCCCGGTGATGGCCAGGCCGCCGACCAGCAGTGCCACACCGGTGAGCGGCATGGCCCGCAACAGGCCCCGGGCACGATCGATGCGCGGTCCCGTCGCCTGCGTGGCGTTTCCGGCCGCGAAGAACAGCAGCGCCTTGGTCACGGTGTGATTCACCATCTGCAGGAACGCGAAGAACGGCGCGCCCAGGCCGAAGCCCAGCGTCACGATGCCCATGTGCTCGACGCTGCTGTAGGCAAGGAGCCGCTTCATGTGCGCCTGGCCGCGCAGGCTGAACGCCGCCACGAGCAGGCTCAGCAGGCCGAACGCCACGAGCACCACGTCCGGGTAGCGGCCCAGCGCCGGCCGGGCGATCGGAACGACGCGCAGGATGCCGTAGAGCGCCGTGTTGAGCAGGCACCCCGACAGCATCGCGCTGATCGGGCCCGGCGCTTCGCTGTGGGCGTCCGGCAGCCAGGTGTGCATCGGGACCAGACCGGTCTTGGTGCCGTAGCCGATGACGATCAGCAGGAACGCCAGCCGCAGCGGGCCCGCGGACAGCTCGCTCCCGTGACTCAGCAGCAGCGGCCACGACAGGCTGAACACCTGCCCCAGCACGGGCACGGCGGCGTAGTAGAGCAGGATCGTCCCAAGCAGCGCCAGCGACACGCCTACCGTCACCACCACGACGTACTTCCACGCCGCCTCCAGCGCCTCTGGCCGCCCCTCGAAGGCCACCAGGAATGCCGAGCTGAGCGTCGTCAGCTCGACCAGCATCCACACGACGCCCAGGTTCGCGAACATCGGCACGGCCAGCATGGTCAGGGAGAAACCCGCCCACAGGCTGGCGTAGCTCCGCTCGCGCGGCAGCCCCAGTCGCTCGACCCGGAAGTACCCCAGGGCGTGCAGGGCCGAGCCGAAGACCACCACGCTCACCGTGAGGAGCACGACGGCGGAGAGTCCGTCGACCCTCAAGACGCCTCCCCATCCCGTCGACACGCCATTGCGCAGCACGCCGGCGGCGACGGCCACGGCGAAGCCCAGGACCGAGGCGCCGACGATGAGGGCCAGCGGGCGCAACCACCTTCCGGGAAGCACCCAGGCGAGCAGCACGTACGCCAGCGGGACCGCCAGGTAGGCCGTCAGCATGGCGTCAACCCCTCAAGCGGTCGAACACGGCGGTGTTCCCGGTGGCGAGGCGCGAGGTCATCAGCCGGATGAGCACGCCGATGACCACCACCAGAACGACGAGATCGAACAGCACGACCAGCTCGTTGATCAGCGGAAGCCCGGGCGTCAACCCCACCGTCACCAGGAACAGGCCGTTCTCGATCTGCAACAGCCCCAGCAACTGCGGGAACGCCTCCGGCCGGCTCGCCGTCAGGAACAGGCCGCAGAGCGTCACCGACAACCCCGCCAGCAGTGCCGGGTATTCCGCCGCGGTCGCCAGTCCCGCCACCACGAGCGCCGCGAGCACGACCAGGATGACGCCGATCAGCAGGGAGCTCGCCGTGCTCATGATCAGCGCTTCCTCCCGCCGGCCCGGCAGCGCGCGCGCCACCCGCAGCAGGATGGCCGGGACCAGGAACCCACGTACGAACAGCGTCACGCCGGCGGCCCAGAACAGATCGGTGTGGCCGCTCAGCACCGCGACGACCGCCGTGTAGGCCGCCAGGATGGTCGACTGCCAGACGTACGCCCACAGCTGGCTTCGGAAATAGCGGGTTCCCAGCACCGCCAGGGCCGTGATGATGGTGCTCGCGGCCACCAGGCTGGAGACCGCCTGCGTTGCGCTCATATGGCCCCGCCTCCCACCTGGCTGGTGACGACGGCGAGGACGGCGAGCAAGAACGCCAGGCCGAGGTACTCCGAGTAGCGCCAGAAGCGAAGGCGCGCCAGCGCCGTCTCCACCAGCGCCACGATCACTGCGAGGCCGAGCACCTTCACCACCAGCGATCCCTCGGCCACCAGGAACGGCACCCAGCCGGGTCCGCTCGCCATCCCCCACGGCACCAGCAGCACGTCGAGGAAGATGACGTACAGCAGGAACTGCTTCATGTGCCCGCTCCACGTGAGCAGCGCCAGGTCGCCTCCGGCGTACTCCACCAGGCGGGCCTCGTCGATCATCGCGACCTCGCTGTGGCCTCCGTGGTTGTGGACCGGCAGGCGGCCGGTGTCGACCAGCAGGAGCAGGAAGAACGCGACAGTGGCCAGCACGTGGGCGGGCTCCAGGTAGGCGCCGATTCCGCTGCGGATGGTCGCGCCCACCACGTACGGGTATGTGGAGTGGGCTTCAAGCGCCACCGCGACCAGCACGAGGATCAGGGTCGGCTCGGTGAGCACCGTCAGGACGCTGGCCCGGCTGGCCCCCAGCCCGCCGTAGCTGTTGCCCGACTCGAAGGCCGCGAGCTGCACGAGAACGCCGGCCAGGGACAGCAGGAAGGCGCCACCGAGCATGTCGCCCATCCAGCCGAGCGGCAACGGGTATGTCGTGAGGATCGGGATCAGCACGGCCACGGAGATCATCGCCGTGAACACGAAGGGCGGGGTCATCAGGTAGAGCCAGCCGGCGCGGCCCGGTAACAGACGTTCCTTGCCGAAGAGCTTGACCAGGTCGAAGTAGGGCTGCAGCGCGCTCACGCCTTGCTTCGACTCGATGCGGGCGACCACCCAAGCGATGACACCGCTGATGAGCGGTGCCAGGAGGAGGAGGTCGACGACCTGCAGGGCCTGCCACAGGACCTTCATCGGCGCTCGCCCTTGATGCGCCGGCGGCGCCACGCGAGGCGGCACACCGCATCCCAGGACAGAGACGCGGCCCCGCCGCACACGGGTCTCCAGTCAATCACCACACCACACCACCTCCTGCTCGCATTTGCATGTCGTAGGCGTCATTAGCCGAGCAAGAGGCAGTTGAGGCGAACGCCATCGCCAATCGGATTGAACAGAAGCCTAGCACGAACGGTCGGGGGCGAGACAACCCCGGCGGCCCGCTCGGGTCGCCGATCGGTCAGCGTACCGGCTGGAGGATCACGCGACCACCACCACGTCCAGCGTTCTGGGACCGTGCACGCCGGGCACGCGGCTCAGCTCGATGTCGGAGGTGGCGGACGGCCCCGACACCAGGGTGATCGGCCGCCCCGCACGTGCGGCGGGCTCGAGCCGCCGCATCGCCTCGGGCACCGTCTGCACGATCTGCTCGGCCCGCACCACGCACAGATGGTAGTCGGGCACGAGCGTCAGCGCCCGTCGTCCCTGCCCCTCGCCCGCGTCGAGCACCAGCGTGCCGGTCTCCGCGATCGCCACCGCGCAGCCGGTCAACACGCCGCCCGCGGCCGCCAGGCGCTCGCTGGAGAGCGGTTCCGGCTCGTCCGCCAGCCACGTCGCCCCGGCAACTTCCCACGCGGCCGGCAGGCCGGGTGGCGCCACCATGGTGCCGGCGCCACGCGCCTCCAGCGCGGCCGCGATGGCCCCGCCCAGCTCGGCGGTCGAGCAACGGACCGCGTTCACCCCGTACTCTTCCAGGCGCGCCACGAAGAGCGCCAGCCGCGACTCGGCATCCAGCGTGCCGTCCACGCGGTACGCGGGGACAGTGGCGGCGCGGTCCGGCTCGGCCGCGCCCTCGCCACCACCCGCCGCCGCGCGCACGGGTGGCGTCGCGGGCCGGTCCTCCGCGGCCCGGATGCGTCTCAGGATGTCGTCGCGTGCGCTCACGGGCGCGCCTCCCACCATTCGCGGAACGTCTGTGCCGGCACCACCGGCAGGTCGCGCGTGCGCGTCCAACCGCCCAGCATGCCGGGGAGCCAGGCGATGGTGTCGCCGCGTGCGAGCAGGCCCTGGCCGCCCCGCGCCAGGCGCTGCGCCCGGCGGTAGCGCCTCGGCTCGGCGAGAACGTACGCGGCGGCACGCATGGCGGCGTCCTCCCCGCTGCGCCAGCCACTTGGTGAGCGGCGGCGCCGCTCGACGGCTCGACCGCGAAGGTGCAGCAGCACCCGCGGGATGTCGATCTTCACCGGACACACCTCATAGCACGCGCCGCACAAGCTCGAAGCGAACGGCAGCGTGTCGGCCTCGGCGCTGGGACGCAGCTGTGGCGTCAGGATGGCCCCGATCGGCCCCGGATACACCGAGCCGTAGGCGTGACCGCCCACACGGGCGTAGACCGGGCAGACGTTCAGGCATGCACTGCAGCGGATGCAGTGCAGCGTCTGCCGTGCCGCCTCGTCGGCCAGGACCGTCGTGCGACCGTTGTCCAGAAGGATCAGATGGAACGCTTGCGGACCGTCGCCCGCCGACACGCCGGACCAGAACGAGGTGTACGGGTTCATCCGCTCGGCCGTGCTCGATCGCGGCAGGAGCTGAAGGAACACCTCCATGGCCCGCCAGTCCGGCACCACCTTCTCGATCCCCATCACCGTCACGAGCGTGTCCGGAAGCGTGGTGCACATGCGCCCGTTCCCCTCGGACTCCACGACGCACACGCTGCCCGTCTCGGCAACGGCGAAGTTGGCTCCGCTCACGGCCACTTCGGCCCGGAAGAAGCGCTCGCGCAGGAACCGCCGGGCGGCGGCCGTGAGCTCGGCCGGCTCATCGGACAGCTCGCTCGGCTCGAGCCCCATGCCCTCCAGGAACAGCGCGCGGATCTGCGCGCGGTTCTTGTGGATGGCCGGCACCAGGATGTGAGACGACGGCTCGCCTGCGAGCTGCACGATCAGCTCCGCGAGGTCGGTCTCGATCGCCGTCACGCCGGCCGCCGCCAAGGCCTCGTTCAAGCCGATCTCATCGGTGGTGATCGACTTCACCTTCACCACCTCGCGCGCGCCCGCCGAAGCGGCGATACCGCACACGATGGCGTTGGCTTCGGCGCCATCGCGCGCCCAGTGCACCGTCCCGCCGCGGGCGGTGACCGCCGTCTCGAGGCGCTCGAGGTAGGTCGCCAGGTTCGCCATGACCTCGGCCTTGACGGCCCGGCCCGCCTCCCGCAACGCCTGCCAGTCGGGCAGCTCCGAGGTTACGACGGAGCGCTTGGCGCGGATCGTGTTGGTGGCCTTCGCCAGGTTCCGACGGAGCTGGCTGTCCTTGAGAGCTTCGCGCGCCGCCTCCGCGAACTTCCGCGGCCTGGGCGCACCGCCGCTCATGCGTGCCCCCGCGCCGGAGCCCAGGGGTGCGCCTCGGTCGAGGCCAGCACCTCGGCCAGGTGCAGCGTGCGCACGCCGCTCCTCTGTCGCGACAACGCCCCGCCGATGTTCATGAGGCAGGAGTTGTCGGCCGCAACGACGAACTCGGCGCCGGTCGCGAGCACGTTCGCCACCTTGCTCGACACCATGGCCGTCGAGGTGTCCGCGTTCTTCACCGCGAACGTGCCGCCGAAGCCGCAGCACTCGTCGGCGTTGTTCAACGGCACCACGTCGATGCCCTTGACGCCCGCCAGAAGCCGCTGTGGTGCGTCGCCGATCGCCAGCAC
>CAYOXR010000360.1:0-5561 GCA_964407955.1 uncultured bacterium
AGGGCATGACCTTCAGCGGGGACATCTTCGACATCTTCGCGTCCGTCTTCGGGGGCAACGTGGCGGGGACGCGGCCGCGGCAGCGCGGACGGCCCGGTGAGGACCTCGAGGCCCAGCTCACCGTGACCCTGGAGCAGGCGCGCGCCGGCGAGACGTTGCAGGTCGACGTGACCCGCTACACCACCTGCGACCGCTGTCATGGCGACCGCGCGGATCCCGACGGCGAAGGCAAGCACGCCTGCCCGACCTGCCGGGGGACCGGCCAGGTCCGCAGCCAGGCGCAGTCGTTCTTCGGCACGGTGGTCACCGCCCGCCCCTGCCCGGAGTGCCAGGGCGTCGGCGAGATCGTCACCGAACCGTGCAAGAAGTGCGCGGGGCTGGGGCGCCTGGAGAACCGCGAGCCGGTCGAGGTCAGGCTGCCGCGGGGCATCGACGGCGGCTACCGGCTGCGCATCGCCGGAGCCGGCAATGCCGGCGTGGACGGCGGCCCGCCCGGCGATCTGTACCTGTTCATCGACATGGCGCCACACGAGCACTTCATCCGCGACGGCGACGATCTTCGCTACGACCTGCACGTCGGGCCGGCGCAGGCGGCGATCGGCTCGAGCTTCGAGGTCCCCACGATGGACGGCTCGGAGATCATCGACGTCTCGGCCGGCACGCAGTCGGGCAGCGAGGTGCACCTGCGCGGCAAGGGCATGCCGCGCCTGCGCAGCATCGGCCACGGCGACCAGGTCGTGCGCATCGTGGTGGACACGCCCACGCACCTCTCGCCCAAAGCCCGCGGGCTGCTCCTCGACTACGCCCGGGAGGTCGGCGAGGAGATCTACGAGCGCGAGACGCTGCTGGAGCGCGTCAGGAGCCTATTCACGGGACGGCGCAAGGAGCCGGGCGGCGGCACGTCGGCGCGCGGCGAGCGCGGGGCCGCAGCCGCCGGCAAGATGGACACCGGCAACACCGACGCGGAGGCCGCGGCCACCGAGAGCGACACGAGCAAGCACAGCACGGATGGCGAGGGGCCCGGCAGGGAAGCGCGCGGCCACAGCGTCGGCGCCGACTGACCCCGATTGCAGCTCGAAGGCCCGCTCTACACCGCGGGACGGCGCGGGCCCGGTGTGCGGGTGCCGGGCGGGCGTTGGCGTGGTCGCGGCGGCGGGCGACGCCGGCGAGGGGCGGCGCAAAGCGCGGCTCCGCGAGCGGGCGTCCGGGAGCGACGGCCGGGTGCGAACGTCACCGTTTGGTGGATGCGGGCTAGCCGCCGGCCGCCGCCTCACGCCGCCTGCGCAACCACAGGCGGAGCTCGCCCTCGGCCTGCTCTGCCGGCAGCGGAATGCGGCGCGCCTCCGGCTCCTTGCGGAACCAGGTGCGCTGGCGCCGCGCGTACTGCAACGTCGCGATGGTGACCGCCAGGCGCGCCTCCTCCAGCGTGCTGCGGCCGGCCAGGTGGGTCGCGACCTCCTTGTAGCCGATCGCCTGCAGGGCGGTGCCCTGCTGCGGGTAGGCCGCCATCAGCGCTCGCACCTCGTCGACGAGGCCGGCGGCGAACATCGCCTCGGTGCGGCGGCGGATCCGCGGCCTGAGGGTATCCATGGTGGGCAGCAACGCCACCTTGTCGTAGCGGTAGGCGGGCGTGGTGCGCGGGAAGGCGCTAGGCGGGCGGCCTGTGCGGCGCAGCACCTCCAATGCCCGGATCACGCGGCGCGGGTTTCGCTGGGCGCGGGCGGCGTCGGTTGGGCTGAGGCGCTCGAGCTCCGCCACCATGCGGTCGAGCCCGCCCTCCTCGACGGCCTTCCAGAGGGGCGCCTGCGCCTCCGGGTCGACCGGCGGGGCGGTCGGCAGGCCGCCTGCGAGTGCGCGGATATAGAAGCCGGTGCCGCCCTGGACGAGCGGCAGGCGCCCGCGCGCCAGCACGTCGGCGATCGCCGCTTCGGCGAGGCGAACGTAGTCCGCGACCGAGAACGCCTCGGCGGGAGTGACGACGTCGATCAGGTGGTGGGGAACACGCGCCCGGTCCTCGGCGGTGGGCTTGGCGGTGCCGATGTCCATGCCGCGGTAGACCTGCATGGCGTCGGCCGCCACGATTTCGAGGCCCAGCTCCTCGCCCAGCGCCAGCGCCATGGCGCTCTTGCCGGAGGCCGTAGGGCCAGCGAGAATGGGGATGATCACGGCCGCCGAGGCCACGTACCCACGCTAACAGACGGCCTCGTGGTGGGTGCTAAACTCGCGCCATGGAGTTGGAGAAGTTCGGCACGTCGGGGGATATCGAGGAGCTGTTGGCGGTGCGCGACCGCATCGAAGCGCTCGCCAGCGCCGGGGCGTCCGCGGACGACGTACTGCCGCGCGTCGACCTGCTCGACATCGGCGACGCCTACCAGCTGCTCGTGGAGGTGCCCGGCGTCAGTCAGTCGAGTCTGGAGATCGCCCTGCAGGGCAAGGCTGTGGTGGTCGCGGGCATCCGCGAGAACCTGCCCGACGGGACCGGCATCGTGTTCAGCGAACGGCCCAACGGGCCCTTCCAACGCACCGTGGAGCTTCCCGGCGACGTCGAGCGCGACAGCGCGACCGCCCACCTGCACGACGGCGTCCTCGTCGTGAACCTGCCCAAGGCCTGAAGACCGAGGTGACCCGCGCGCCGACGCGGTCCCGGGGCGACGCGTGAGCCTGGTGCTTCACTCCGAGCACGTGCCCTTCCCGGTGTCGCCGGCGTTCCGGATCCGCCCGGACATGCGCCGCTGGGACGGTGACGACCGCGGCCACCTGCGGCTCGATGCCCGCTACCCCGAGTACCTCGCCGACAAGCTGCGGTTGTTGGCCGCCGACCCCGCCGGCTGCCGGGTGATGGCGCCGGACGCGGACCGCGAGGCGTTGACGAACGCGCTCGTGCACGCGGCGCGAAACCTTGCGCAGGACGCGCGCCATGCCGGCGCCTTTCCGGCGCCGATCGTGGCCGACGGGGACGTGCTGGCGTTCCCGCTGCTGGGCGTCGCGCTGGCGGGCGGCGAGCTGAGCGTTCGCCCCGAGCCGGGGACGCGGCAGGCGGCGGGCGTCATCGAGCCCGCGCTGGTCGCTCGGGTGCGCGCGCACCTCGACGCGCTCGCCCCGCTGGAGCGCCTCGCCGACGCGCTGGCGCTCGCCGTGCAGGAGGATGTGGTGGTGGTGCAGGCGGGCGAGGGGCTGGCGGACGGTCGCGCCGAGCTGCTTCACGTGTGCTTTCCGAGCGCCTGGGACCCGGCGGCGCGCGCGGGCGCGGGCTTCGCGGCGCTGCACGCGCCCGTGCCGCACGGCGAGGTGCTGCGCGCGGCGGGCGCGCAGGTGGTGCGGGCGATGGTGTCCAAGGGGCCCTTCGTGCGCTACGTGTGGAGCCTGGTGCCCGACGGCCGGCTGGACCGGAACCCGCGCCGCAACCCCGACCTCCGCACCGCCACGGTGCCGAGCGCGCTGTGGTTCCGGGTCGAGCGCCAGACCGTGATGCCCCTGCCCGAGCTGGGACGCGCGCTCTTCACCATCCGCGTCTACCGCGCCCCTCTCGCCAGCGTGCTGACGAGCCCGCAGCGCAAGCGCACGCTGGCGGCCGCCGTCGCCTCCATGGACGACGCGCTGCTCGCCTACAAGGGTGTGGGCGCCATGAAGGACGCGCTGCTGGCCTGGCTCGAGCCTGCCGCCCCCGCCTGAGCTTCGGGCGGCCGGGCCCGCGGACGCCTCACTGCGACGGCACGTCGAGCTGCACCTCGCCCTGCACGTCGCCGAGCACCACGACATCGTTGCTGTCGAGGTAGTAGCGCAGCGTGCTGCCCTGCAGGACGTCACTGCCCTTGGTGCTCCTCGCCGGCGAGCCGGTGAGCACCGCCACGCCGGCGTTCTCGTCGAGCTCGAGGGTGCCGGCGGTGGTGACCCGGCCCCCCGAGGTGACCATCACGTGGCCGCTCAGCGTGGTGCGCCGCGTCTGCGTGTCGAAGCTCATGCTGTCGGCCGTGGCCGTCAGGGCGGAGGCACTGCCCGACGCACTGCGCTCGAGCTCGATGGGGCCGTCCATGGCTCCGGTGTCCTTGCCCTGGTCGAGGTAGAAGCGCGTGCCCTTCACCGTGGTGCGGCCCTGCGTCAGCGTGACGCTCGGCTCGGAGGCGCGCTCGGCGCTCTCGATGCAGCCGGCCCGGTTGATCGTGAGGGTGCCGTCGAAGAGCTCGAGGGTCTGCTGCTCGGCGGCGTTGGCGGCCTGAGCGCCGTTCGCGCCGGCCCCCGGCCCGGGCTCCGCGCTGCGCACGATGGCGACGTTGGAGCGAAGCTCGGTGTCCTTGCCCACGCGGGTGTCGACGTAGCCCGGCGCGGGGCCGTAGAGCAGCGTCTGGCGGATGCCCTCGCCGCAGTTGGGGTCGTTGCCGATGAAGCGTGCCCCGTCGGCGTACTGCGCCTTGAGCGTCACCACGATGGTCGTGTCCTTGCGGGTCAGCGTCACCTGCGACTCGGTCTGGGCGAATGCCGCCGGTGCGAGCGGCGCCACGGCGGCGAGCAGCGTCAGGACCGCCGCGCAGGCGGCCACCGGGCACGCGCGCCCGGCCGCCATCAGGTGCCGGGCGGCGGGTTCATGTCGAAGGCGGCCTTGTCGAACTGGCTTGGCGCGCTGGCGTCGATGGCCTCGAAGTAGTCGTACTGCACGTCCTGACGGATGCGGTCGGCGCGCAGCGACGAGCCGTTCTTGCTGTCCACGGCCGTGGCGGGGTGGCCCGGCGTGCCGAGGATCTCGGCGATGGACTTGCTGTCGTCGAAGAAAACGCTGGCGCCCTTGCTGGTGATGCTGCCGTCGACGACGGTGACGTTGCCGGTGGCGTAGAGGCGCTTCTGGTCGGTTAGAACGCGAATCTCGTCCGCGGTGATGGTGAGCTTCTTGCCGTCGGCGTCGACGCGCGTGATCGTTACCTGGCCGCTCTGGTCGGTGAGCTGACCGAGGCCGCGCTTCTCCTCGTAGACGAGCTTGCCGGCCATGGCCGACTGGTTGCCGTTCACCAGCGACACCGCGCCCGTGCTGGTCGACCGGTCGGTGTCGACCTCGAACGCCACCTGGTGGGCGGTGATCGTCACGTCCGCGTCGCCCGGCTTGGCCGGCGCCACGGTGATGCTCACGCCGCCTTCCAGCGTGCCCAGGCCCGTCGCCTCGCTGTACTGGAGCGTGGGGCCCGTGGCCGTCAGCCGGTCCCGAACCACCTTGACGCCGCCGTCGAAGGTCGCGGTGCGGTGCCCGCCGGTGAAGATGGACGTGTTGGGAGGTGCGCGCAGCACGGCGTGGTGCCCGTAGATCTCCAGGGTGGAGACGGTCGCCTCGAGCCCGAACGGCTGGGGGTTCTTGTAGTCGATGGGGCCATAGCGGAGGTTGCCGGACTGGGTGCCGCCGCTGTCGTCGATGGTGATCACGCGCTGGGCCGCGCCCTGATCGCCGGCGGCGGGCGCCGCCGGTTGGGCCGCGCCTCCGCCCGGTGCCGGCGGCGTCGCGTTCTGGTCCTGGGCGAAGACGGCCGCGGCCAGCCCCGCGACGACCAGCACGCTCAGCAGGCGTCTGACGTTCACGG
>CAYOXR010000361.1:0-6956 GCA_964407955.1 uncultured bacterium
TGGACGAGACCACCTACGTGCAGCTCCAGAACATGTTCGACCCGCTGCTCATCCGCCAGCGCCCCAGCATGGCGTTGTCACCGAACCTGGCGGTGAGCTGGAAGTACACCGATCCGCAGACGCTGATCCTCGACCTGCGCCACGGCGTGAAGTTCCAGAACGGGGACCCCTTCACCGCCAAGGACGTGGTGTTCACCATGCACTACATCCAGAACGCGGCGAACAAGTCCGAGTACGCGGCGCGTTACGCCGAGGTCGACAAGATCACGGCGCTGAACGACTACACGGTGGAGATCCACACCAAGGATCCGTTCCCGGTGCTGCTCGACCGGCTCTCGGAGTTCCTCGTCATGCCGGCGGACTACTTCCAGAAGGTCGGCGCCGACGGGTTCCGTAAGCACCCCGTCGGCACGGGCGCCTACGAGTTCGTCAGCCACACGCCTGACCAGCAGCTGGTGCTGAAGGCCAACCCGAACTACTGGCGTGGCGCTCCCGACATCCAGCAGGTGGTGTTCAAGTACATCCCCGAGTTCAGCAGCCGCCTGGCCGGCCTGCTCACCGGCGAGCTCGACATCGTGAAGGACATCCCGCCGCGCTCCATCCCGACGGTGAACGCCAGCGGGACCGCCAAGGTCGAGGAGATCACCAGCTCGCGCATCAACTACATCGCGCTGGTGAACCTGAAGCCCGGCCCGATGCAGAACGAGCTGGTCCGCCAGGCGATGAACTACGCCGTGAACGTTCCCCTGCTCATCAAGAGCATCCTCGACGGCCACGGCACGCAGGTCGCGGGCGCGCTGCCCTCGACCTCGGCCTGCCAGGACACCAGCCTGAAGCCCTATCCGTACGATCCCGAGAAGGCCAAGGCGCTCATCAAGCAGGCCGGCTACGATCCCAGCAAGCTGGTGTTCACCCTCGACACGCCGAACGGACGCTACCCGAAGGACAAGCAGGTGGCGGAGGCCATCGCGGCGCAGCTGTCGCAGATCGGCATCACCGTTCACGTGCGCGTGAACGAGTGGGGGACGCACCTCGACCGCATCGTCCACCACAACACCGGCGCCATGTTCCTGCTCGGTTGGGGCCCCAACTTCACAGCCCAGAACGTCATCCAGCCGCTGTTCCAGAAGGGTTGGACGTACAGCGGCTTCACCGATCCTCAGCTCGAGCAGCTCATTCCGCAGGCCGTCAAGGTCGTCGACCCGACGCAATCGTGCAAGGACTGGACGCAGATCCAGCAGCTCATCTACCAGAAGGCGCCGTGGATCTTCCTGTGGCAGCAGCACGACATCTACGGTGTCTCCAACAAGGTTGCGTGGACGCCTCGAGCCGACGAGCTCGACTGGATGTACGAGGCGAAGTGGGTAGGTAAGTAGGCTAAGAGCCCCGGGCGATCCCTCGGGCGCCGGGCCATGCGTGGGGGGCGCATGGCCCGGGCGGCCCGGATCGCGCGCTAGGTACCCGGCACGCGAGCGGGCCGGCGGTCCTCCGGACAGGACTCACAGGTGCGTCTATACGTCATTCAGCGTGGGCTCCAGGTCCTCCTGGTCATCTTCCTGTCACTGAACGCCGTGTTCTTCATGACGCGGCTCGCGGGCGACCCAACGCTGCTGTACGTGCCGCAGAACGCCTCGCCGGCCGAGGTCGCGAAGATCCGGCACGAGCTCGGCTTCGATCGCCCGCTGTACATCCAGTACCGCGACTTCATGAAGCGCGCGGTGCACGGAGACTTCGGCCAGTCGCTGCGCTATCAGGAGCCGGCGTTGCCGCTGGTGCTCCAGCGCTTCCCGGCGACGGCGGAGCTGGCGGCCTGCGCGTTCATCTTCTCGCTGCTCGTCGCCATCCCCGTCGGCGTGGTCGGGGCGTCGCGACGCGGCTCGGTCCTCGACGCCATCGGCGTCGTGAGCACCGTGATCGGGCAGGCCGTGCCGGGCTTCTGGCTCGGGCTGATCCTCATCTACTTCCTGTCGGTCAAGCTGCACCTCTTGCCGACCGGAGGCTACGGCGGCTTCAAGCACTTCGTCATGCCGACGCTCACGCTGGCCGCTTACACCACGGCGCAGTTCACGCGCCTGACGCGCTCCACCATGATCGACGTGCTCTCCGAGGACTACGTGCGCACCGCCAGGTCCAAGGGGGTCACGGACCGGCGCGCCCTGTACAAGCACGCGCTGCGCAACGCGGTGATCCCGCTGATCACCATTGCCGGGCTGCAGCTCGGGCGCATGCTCGGTGGGGTGGTGGTCATCGAGACCGTGTTCAGCTGGCCGGGGCTGGGGAGGCTGATCGTGCAGGCGCTCCTCAACCGCGACTTCACCGTCGTCCTGGCGGGCGTGCTGCTGACGTCGGTCACCTACAGCATCATCAACTTCATCATCGATCTCTCCTACGGCTACGTCGACCCGAGGATCCGCTATGGCTAGGCCGCCGGCACGGGTGACGTCAAGCGGGCAGCCGGAGGAGCGGCGAGGGAGCCGGACGCGCACGCGCGCCCTCCGCGCCCTCAGGCGCAACCCCGCCGGGTCGCTCGGGCTCATCATCACCGTCGTCGTCGTGCTCGGCGCGATCTTCGGCCCGCTCTTCGCCCCCTACAACCCCACCGCAGCGGACCTCAACGCGGTGCTCTCGCCGCCCTCGGCCACGCACCTGCTCGGCACCGATCAGCTCGGGCGCGACATCCTCACCCGCATCATCTATGGTGCCCGCGTATCGCTGCTGATCGGCTTCCTCACCGTCGCCATCGCCGGCACGGCAGGCACCATCATCGGTACCATCGCCGGCTACGTGGGCGGCTGGCTCGACACCGTGGTGATGCGCATCGTGGACGTGCAGCTGAGCTTCCCGTTCATCCTCCTGGCACTCACGATCAACGCCATCGTGGGCATCGGCTTCCGCAACATCCTCGTCAGTCTGGTGCTGGCCGGTTGGGTTGTGTACGCGCGGGTGGCCCGGGCGGAGACGCTCAAGATCAAGGAGCGGGAGTTCGTGGAGGCCGCCCGAGGTCTGGGCGGCAACGACCTGCGCATCATCTTCCGCCACGTCGTGCCGATGTTGTTGCCGCCGATGATCATCCTGTCCACATTGCAGGTCGCGCAGTTCATGGTGGCGGAGGCCGCCATCAGCTTCCTCGGCTTCGGCATCCAGCCGCCCACGCCCGCCTGGGGCAACATGATGGCCGACGGCCGCGACTACCTGTTCACGTCGCCCTGGCTGGTGACCTTTCCGGGGCTGGCGCTGGCGATCACGGTGCTGGGCATCAACCTCCTGGGCGACTGGTTCCGGGACGTGCTGGACCCGCGCTTCCAACCCTGACAGGCTCGCGTCGGGCGGCGTCCGGCGCCCGCGGAGCAACGCGGGGGTCACGCCGGACGGCCGGCGCGCGCACCGTATCCTGATGGTCATGGGCGAGACACGGGATGATGGCGCCGGCGACCACGTGCGAATCAACCGCGACTACTGGGACGGCCGCGCCGCCGCCTGGGTGGCGGCCGGCGCGCGAAAGTGGTCGCAGGTCGAGCCCAGCTGGGGAATCTGGGGCGTGCCCGAGTCCGAGCTGGCGCTGCTGCCGGCCGACATGCGCGGCATGGACGCCGTCGAGCTCGGCTGCGGCACGGGCTACGTGGCGGCATGGATGGCCCGTCGCGGCGCCGCGGTCAGCGCCATCGACGCCTCCGAGCAGCAGCTCGCGACCGCGCGCAGGCTCGCCGCCGAACACGGCGTGGCGCTCGCCCTGGTGCACGGCGACGCGGAGGCAACGCCCTTCGCGGACGCCGCCTTCGATTTCGCCATCAGCGAGTACGGGGCCGCCATCTGGTGCGACCCGCGCCGCTGGCTGCTCGAGGCGCACCGTCTGCTGCGGCCGGGCGGCAGGCTGGTGTTCCTCGGCAACCACCCGCTGACGACGGTGTGCAGCCCGTGGGACGGCTCGCCTCTGGTACGGGAGCTGGTGCGGCCCTACTTCGGCATGCGCCGGACCGACTGGACCGACGTCGAGGTCGATCCCGGCGGGGTCGAGTTCAACCTGACGGTGTCCGGCTGGTTCGCGCTGCTCGGTGAGGTGGGCTTCGACGTCGAGGGCTACCTGGAGCCGCTTCCGCCCGAGGGGGCGGTGCCCGAGGTGGACTTCGTCGACGTCGAGTGGGCGCGGCGCTGGCCGAGCGAGCAGGTGTGGAAGCTGCGCAAGCCGGCGGCGTGAGCGCCGCGCGCTGAGGTGTGCCGTGCGGGGCCGGCGTCCTGCGAGCGGGCCGCCGGGCGGTGGGCACCTTGGGGGATGCGGGCGCTCGATGAGCGCGCGCCGCGCTACGATGACCGGCATGCTCGACCTCGACTTCGTTCGTTCGCGGTTCCCCGCGCTGTCCGGCGACTGGGTCTACTTCGACAACGCCGGCGGCTCGCAGACGCTCCAGGGTGTGGCCGACCGGGTACGCGACTACCTGCTACGCACCAACGTGCAGCTCGGCGCCAGCTACGCGGTGTCACAGGAGGCGGGCAGGCGCGTGGCGGAGGCCACCCGCGCCGTGGCGCGCGCGATCAACGCCCGCGACGAGCACGAGGTCGTGATCGGTGCCAGCACGACCCAGCTGCTGGCCAACCTGGCCCTGGCGATGCGGCCGCAGCTGACATCGGGCGACGAGGTCATTGTCACCAACTGCGACCACGAAGCGAACATCGGGCCGTGGGTGCGCCTTGCCGACCAGGGCGTCACGGTGAAGACGTGGCGCGTCGATTCCGACACGCTCGAGCTCCGCCTGGACGACCTGGAGGCGCTGATGAGCGAGCGCACCAGGCTGGTGGCCTTCACGCACGCCTCGAACATTCTAGGAACCATCAACCCGGTGGCCGACATCGCGCGCTTCGTGCACGAGCGCGGCGCACGGGTGTGCGTCGACGCCGTGTCGTACGCGCCGCACCGCGCGCTGGACGTGCAGGCGCTGGACGCGGACTACTACGTGTTCAGCAGCTACAAGGTGTACGGCCCGCACCTGGCGGTGCTGTACGGCAAGCGCGAGCTGCTCGAGGGGCTGGCGACCATCAACCATTACTTCGTGCCCGCCGACGACGTGCCACGCAAGCTGCAGCCGGGGTCGGTCAACTACGAGCTGAGCTACGGCCTGCTGGGCGTAACCGAGTACCTCGAGGCGGTGGCGGCGCACCACGCGAGCGAGCCGGCGGACAGCCTTCACGGGCGCGCCCGGCAGGCGTTCGCGGTCATGGCCGAGCAAGAGGAGGCGCTGGCGGAACGGCTGCTGGACTATCTGCGCTCGAAGCCGGGCGTGCGCATCTACGGGCACGACCGGGCGGACGGCGCGCGGCGCGTGCCAACCGTGAGCTTCACGGCCGCCGGGCACGATCCCGCGGCGATCGCGCGCCACGTGGACGGCGCGAACATCGGCATCCGCCACGGCGACTTCTACGCCCGCCGGCTCATCGAGGCGCTGGGGCTGGGCGAGACGGGCGGGGTGGTGCGGGTGTCGATGGTGCACTACAACACCCTGGACGAGGTGGACGCGCTCGTGCGGCGGCTGGACGAGGTCCTCTAGGTCGGCGGCTCATCCCGCGCCGTATGGGCGCGTCGCCGGCAAGCCAGGTGTTGAGCGTGGCGCCGGCCCCAGACGACGCGACGGCGACGGCCGGCCGCTGCGTGCCGGGTCGTATAACGCTCGGATAACGGCCGCTCGTCTAGCCTGCGCCATGGTGCGTACCGGCCATGGTGCGCGCCGGAGCGTGCCTCGCGCACAAAGGCGGCCCGCCTGCGCTACGCTTGAGGTGCCCTCAGGAGGGGGTGGACTATGCGCTCGATCATCCGGCTTCTTGTCGTGGTGGCGTTCCTCGCCACCGGCTCGGCGTTGGCGTTCACGTGGAACCCGGACAACTTCCCGACCGGCAACCACAGCTACACCTGGGAGATGACGGTCGATCAGGGCAACGGCCCGGAGAAGGCCACCATCAGCGTCGACATCGTCCAGAAGGGCAGCTCGTACGACGTGACCACGACCACCAAGGTCACCCAGAGCGGCGTGGCTCACGATGACCTCGCCAGCGCCGCGCTGGGCGGCTCGATGTCGGGGGCCCTGGCGATCGGACCGATGATGGTGTTCTACGGCCCGTCGTTCACGATGCTGCCGATGCTGCTGGGCAACGAGGACATCCACGTGCGCAAGGACCCGGTGCGCGTGGCCGGGATGGGGAGCATCTACATGGACAAGAGCGAGACCATCGCCGGGCATCAGTGCGTGGTGTTGCGCCTCGTGATGGACGACGGCAGCCCCCCGATCCAGATGGGGTTGGCGGCCGACCTGCCGTTCCCGTGCTTCAGTCAGTACGGCGACACGGGCGACCAGACCACAATCCGGCTGATCCAGGCGCGCTGAGCGGAGTGCAGGCGGGCGCGGCCGCTCGCGAGTCGCCGAGCCCCTGCGGCGGGCCGTGGCCGCGGCCGGGCTCCGTCTAGCCGGTCGTCGCTTGCGGCCCGTCGGAGCTCGGGCTACCTGGGGCTGTCAGGCATTGGGTGTCGGCCTCCGCTGGGCAGCTTTCACGCCTCGTCCGGCAGCACATGAAGGCTCCCCGGCGTGGGCTCGAGCCCGACGCTGTCGCCGACCCGGCGCATTCCCGCCTCGGCCGGGTTCGGCTCGTTCACCAGGAGCTCGCCGAGCCCGGCAGCCTCGACCAGGTACTCGGCCCCGCTGCCCAGGAACACGGCGCGCTGCACGGTGCCGCGCAGCCCTGTATCGGCACGCGACAGGCGGATCGCCTCGGGCCGCAGCACCAGCGTGACCTGCGAGCCGTCGGCGAGGTCCGGTGCGTCGGGCAGCGGCCACCGCACCCCGCCGAGCTCGACGGCGCCCGCCTCGTAGCTGGCCGTCACGAAGTTGACCTTGCCGATGAAATCGGCCACGAAGCGGTTGGCGGGACGCGCGTAGACCTGCTGGGGCGAACCGATCTGCTCTACACGCCCG